>JAICYZ010000200.1 GCA_025933935.1 Chitinophagaceae bacterium | reverse complement strand
TGTCTCCTCTCCTGCCTGACTGTAACCTTCTTTGATATCTTTACTGTTTCCTGCTTTAGCAGGATTATAATCACTCATTCTTTTTTTAAGATATTCATCACTCACCAAAGTTTTTACGGGCACCTTTACAAAATCCGGATCCCCGAGAAACTTTGCCCTGTCTGCAAAAGCGCGTCTTTCTACTTCCGTCATCAACTGAACAGAAGCCAACGTCCCATACTTCATCTGATCGATATGTTCCATAGCGCTCATCTTCAACATTTGTTCTAAAATTATGCCGCCGCTGCTCGGTAACGGCATGGTAACTATGGTATTGCCTTTATAATTAAACACAATCGGATCGCGGTGTTTGGCTTTATAATTTTTTAAATCTTCTTCTGTAATAATTCCTCCATCCCTTTTCATTTGTTGAGCAATCAAACGCGCGGTCTCACCTTCATAAAAACCGTTTGAGCCATTATCTCTCATTCTTTTTAAAGTATTCGCCAGATCTTTCTGTACTAATGTATCTCCTGCTTTCCATGGACTTTCTTTGACAAAAACCGGAACAACAGCATTCATTTTAATCAAATAATTTTTGTTGTAATTCAGGCTCGATGCTTCTCCTGGATTTAAAACAAATCCCTTTTCAGCAAGATCAATTGCCGGTTGAATTAACTTTTTAAACGGAAGTTTTGCATATTTCATGCATTCAAAAATACCGGCAACAGAACCGGGGACACCTGATGCCAGCGGACTTTCCTGCGATAAATTCATTTGTGGATTTCCGGCGGAATCAAGATACATATCTCGAAACGCCTTTCCCGGAGCCATTTCGCGATAATCAAGGGTAATATTTTGTCCGTTATTTAAGTGGATCACTGTAAATCCACCGCCACCAATATTTCCAGCGCTTGGATGCACCACCGCAAGAGCCAATTGAGTGGCAATTGCAGCATCTACGGCATTTCCGCCTTCTTTTAAAATGTCAACGCCAACATTGCTTGCTATTTGGCTTGCAGAAACTACTGCACCTCTCTTTACTTCAATATCTTTTGTTGTCTGGTATTGAAATCCAGTTAGTTTTTGTTGATGATTACATGAAGAAAGAATTGCACTAAAGCATAAAATAGTTGCAATAACTTTGAATTTTCTCATATATACTTTTTGCCCAAATGTAGGATTTATGAATTGAAAGTTCAATATTGAAGGTTCGTTGAAAAGCTTTGTTGCTTTTATTCCTTTCAAAAGCAAATCGCAGCAAAGCAAGAAATATGGAAGGTTTTTATTTTCATTTCAAAAGTAAGGGGAATGCTTTCAGGAAAGTATACTACAAATAGCAGTGGTTATTTTTTTCATCTTGTCATTATTAAGATGGCCTATGAAATTCAAAAAAGATGTTCTATCTGCAGTAAACAATTTATTAGGACGAACGAAACTTTCCTGATGTAAACTGCCGCTCGCAAAATCCCTGTCATTGAGGTTTATGGCATAGACATCTTTATTTGCCTTACTTGTATTTTGAGTCAGGATTACATCATCACCATCCCAATCGGCAAGTATTAAAGCTGGTCTCTTCTTAGATCCTGTTAAATCAGAGAACGGAAAGCGAGTCACAACAACATGTCCCTTTAAAGATTTTTCCATGCTTCATCTTCTTCAGGAGTTAACCAATCTTTAGCAAGAGTTTCCTCAGAAAGGAGCATTGAATTTTTGTCGGTAATTTTATTTTTGCTTCTAAATTCAAGAAACAGTAAATATTCGAGTACCTCATTTACATAGTTATCGGGCAATTGCTCGAGAATTCTTTGAATTTTTTCTTTGTTCTTAATTAGCATAACTCTAAATTAAATAAAAATTTTCGAAGGCGTTACAAATTAATCAGGATATGTTTCGCCTGAGAAATGATTATTGAAGATTATATTTATAAGAGATTCATTTTCGCACAATTCCCAATTGCCGGTTATCCATTCTCTCATTGCTGATTGCTGATTGCTCATTACATTCGTACAATTAAATTTTTTTCAAAAAATGCGTAAACTTTTTCTACTCTTCTTTTTTTCTTCTTTTATCCAAATCACATTTGCACAAGCTCCAAAAACGTATAGTTCTTCCCAGATTTTTCAACAGATAAAAAAACTGGATGTACTTGGTTCGGTCTTATATGTCGCCGCGCATCCGGACGATGAAAACACACGGCTGCTGGCCTTTCTGGCGAATGATAAATTATACAGAACCGGATACCTGAGCATGACACGCGGCGATGGCGGACAAAACCTGATCGGTGATGAGCAGGGAGTTGAATTGGGACTGATCAGAACGCAGGAACTACTGGCAGCAAGAAGAATTGATGGAGCAGAACAATTTTTTACAAGAGCTTATGATTTTGGCTTCACAAAAAGCCCGGATGAAACTTTTCAATTTTGGGATCATGATAAAATTCTTAGCGACGTAGTTTGGGTAATTAGAAAATTTCAGCCTGATATCATTATCACGCGCTTTCCAACAACCGGCGAAGGTGGTCATGGTCATCATACAGCATCTGCAATCCTCGCCGGTGAAGCATTTGATGCAGCGGCAGATCCTAAAAAATTTCCTGAACAATTTAAATATGGCGTGAAACCATGGCAGGCAAAACGTTTACTGTGGAACACTTTTAATTTTGGAAGTGTAAATACAGAACGGCCTGATCAATTTAAAATCGATGCAGGCGGATACAATTCTTTGTTGGGAGAAAGTTATGGCGAGATAGCCGCGGAAAGCCGCAGTCAGCATAAGACACAGGGTTTTGGTGTTCCTTCTTCAAGAGGAAGATCGATGGAGTTTTTTAAAACAATCAAAGGATCTGCTCCTGAAAAAACATTAATGGATGGAGTAGTTACTAACTGGCAAAGGCTGAATGATGTTTCAATGGAAAGCACAGTTCAAAACCTGATCAACAGCTATTCTTTTCAACGACCTGAAAATTCTATTCCGCAGCTGCTGTCTATTTACCAAACTCTGCAAAAATCTCCTGCGGGTTATTGGCGTGATCAAAAACTGGAACAGGTAAAACAGATCATCAAAGAATGTATCGGGCTTTATCTTGAAGCAAGTACCAAAACCATGTTTGCTGTTCAGGGAGATTCCTTGCCGGTAAATTTCGTTGCAGATAATCGCGCCGGAGGCACAGTTAGCATCTCTTCAGTAACCATTCAAAATAAAAAATTTGAATTGAATGCTGATTTGCCTGTTGATGAAAATGTTTCGCATTCTTTCAATGTTTTAATTCCTGGTTCAGCAAAAATATCGCAACCATACTGGCTTGTAGAGCCGATGAGCAAAGGATCTTTTAATGTTTCTGATCAGAACTTAATTGGCAAGCCACAAAATGATCCCGAAAGTGCTATTATAAATCTAAAGATTAACGGAGAAGAATTTTCTTATACAATTCCAATTCAATACAAATCAAATGATCCGGTAAAAGGTGAAGAATTTGAACCGCTTTTTGTGATTCCAAAAATAGAAATACAATCAAATCCGGAACTCGCATTATCAGTGAATAATCAGCCGGTAAATATCAATATAAGAACAACAAATAACAGTTCTTCTACAGATAATTTTTCTATAAAGACAAATTATTCATCCAATGTAATTGAAACAAAAAAAGATAATGAGTCTTATTTTTCTATAAAAAACCCAGATAAGAAAAACACTGAGATAATTGGCTGGAGCGCTGTCCAGGGAAATAATGTGTATGATTTGTATAAGAAAATTATTTCTTATCCGCATATCCCAAACATCATTTATTTTCATAAGGCAGAATCGAAACTTGTATCTTTTGATTTAAAAATTTCAGGAAGAAAAGTCGGCTATATTTCAGGTGCGGGCGATAAAGTTCCTGACGCATTGACTAAAATGGGATACCGGGTAACGATGCTTTCAGCAAAAGACATCACTCCAAATAATCTGAAACAATTTGATGCAATTGTAACAGGCGTTCGTGCTTATAATATTTATGAATGGCTCAATGATTCTTACAATACTTTAATGAATTATGTAAAAGACGGTGGCGTTTTATTGGTACAATACAATACGAATAACAACATTGGGCCCGTAAAGGCGAAGATTGGTCCTTATCCTTTTACTATTTCCCGAAACCGGGTTACTAACGAAGAAGCAGCAGTTTCATTTACAGATCCAACAAACTCTTTTTTAAATTACCCAAATAAAATAACGCAAAAAGATTTTTCAGATTGGATACAGGAAAGAAGCACGTATCAGGCAGAAAATTATAAACCAAATTATAAATCCTTATTTTCAATACACGATGCAAACGAATCTCCATCTGATGGAAGCGTGATCTATTCTGATTATGGCAAAGGAAGATTTGTTTATTGCAGTTTGGTAATGTTTAGAGAATTGCCAGCTGGAGTTCCCGGCGCATATCGTTTGTTCGCGAATTTGCTTGCGAAACCAGGCAAATAAATTATGAGTTTATGCAGAAATCTGAAAAAAAATATTGGAATAGATTGTATGCAATTGTATTTCTTTTTCTAGTGCTGCAGATTATTTTTTATTATTTCATTACTAAATATTTTCAATAATTGTTGATGAATTAGCTGCTATTTTAAAAATAGAAAAAACCAGTTATTTCTTTGTTTACCACAAAAAAAAATTTCTAAAATAACTCCTTTTCAAAAATAAAATGATCAAGTGATATGAGTTTTCAGGATTGGATCGTGCTTATTGTAACTCTCACCGCGATTATTATTTATGGTGTTTATAAAAGCAGGACCACCAAAAATCTTGATGGCTATTTTTTGAGCAATCGCGACATGCCCTGGTATCTCGTCCTTCTAAGCATTATGGGAACCCAGGCAAGCGCTATCACCTTTATAAGCGCGCCAGGGCAGGCTTACACAGATGGAATGCGCTTCGTGCAATATTATTTCGGTTTGCCGATGGCCATGATTGTTATTTGCATTGTTTTTGTTCCTGTGTTTAATAAATTAAAAGTTTATACTGCTTATGAATTTTTAGAAAAACGGTTTGATCTTAAAACAAGAACGCTTACTTCCTTTCTTTTTCAAATCTCAAGAGGATTATCAACAGGCATCAGCATTTATGCTCCGTCATTAATTTTAAGTTCACTGCTGGGTTGGAATATTTATTATACCAACATCATCATGGGCGGTATGTTGATCATTTATACCGTTACCGGCGGAGCTAGGGCTGTGGCTCATACACAAAAACTCCAGTTGATTATTATTATAGTGGGAATGGTCATTGCCGGATATTTGGTTGTTCATCTGATGCCCGAAAACGTCGGATTTTTAGATGCTTTGCATCTTGGCGGAAAACATGGAAAGATGAATATCATCACATCGGGAGAAACTGCAAAAGGTTTTGACTGGAAAGATAAATACAATATCTGGAGCGGAATTATCGGTGGCTTTTTTCTTGCACTTTCTTATTTTGGAACCGACCAAAGCCAGGTGGGACGCTATTTAACAGCTAAAAATAACCGCCAGGGAAAATTGGGATTGCTGATGAATGGAATGGTAAAAGTGCCGATGCAATTTTTGATTTTGATGCTTGGCGTGCTGGTTTTTTCTTTTTATCAATATAATAAAGCTCCCATTCATTTTAATGAAGTGCAAATAGAACGTGCAAAAGAAACGAGTTATAAAAATGAATTAATAAGCCTTGAAAACACATATGCCTCCATTTCACCGGAAGATAATTTGCAAAAGACAAAAATTAAAAATGAATATGCATCGGTACTTTCAAAAGCATTGCCAGGTGAAGATGTAAATGATACCAATTATATTTTTCTTCGTTTTGTGATTGATTATTTGCCGAAAGGCCTTGTGGGTTTATTAATTGCCGTCATTTTTTTAGCAGCCTGGGGAAGTATTGCAGCGGCTTTAAACGCGCTTGCATCGTGCACGGTTGTTGATATTCATAAAAGATTTTTCAAAAAAGAACTGACACAAAAACAGGATTACAAGATCTCTAAGTTTTATACTTTTTTATGGGGAATCTTTTGCATCCTGGTTGCAGAATTTGCCGGTAATCTGGGCAATAGTTTAATAGAAACCGTAAACATTTTAGGCTCTTTATTTTATGGCGTAATTCTAGGAATTTTTATGGTTGCTTTCTGGTTCAGAAGAATAAAAGCGAACGCGCTTTTTTATGGTTCTGTTATTTCAGAAGTGTTTATAATTCTCATTTACAAAGCGAATGTGATCTCGTTTTTATGGCTTAATGTGATTGGCGCAATCCTGGTAATATTAATTGGATATCTGCTGCAGGGATTGATAGGCAATTCATTTTTAAAAATAAAGTATAAAGAAAACAAGATTGGTACCGATCATCCGGAAACTTACCGGTTATGAGAAATGATTACACTATACTTCTCTTTTATGATCAAGATATATTACTCTGACCGACAATCATTTTGAATCATCAAGTGTCACAGCAAACCGGGAAATAAACAACATTTTCGTTTTATCTTTTAGTTAAGTTTCTGACTTTTCTTTTTCCGATTTTCTGTCTTTATCTCTTTTGCAACAAATTTTCCAATCTCTTTTCCAATTTCCAATCCGTAATTTACAGCCGGCAAATAATGAATACCACCATAGAACCTGCTGATGCCGGCTTCTGAGGAAGCATGATAAAAGGAGTTGAAATTGCGCGGTGGTATTCCAAATTCAACTTCAGTAGAATCTGTAAAAGAAAAATTCGGTCCAAACAATTTTGTAAGAATAACAGAAGCTCCCGCAGATATGACGCTGTGTGCGCTGACATATTCGGGAAAGGGAGGAGTTTGGAGAACCGGTCTCCATGCAGGATCAATATATTTATTGATATACGTTTCTGGTCGCATCACTACACTGCGGTATTTTTCATCCCAGCAAGCAATGAAACAATCGTTAATCGTAACAGCGACATACGCATACGCTTCCGCAGACTTAACCGGCCCTGCTTTGGTTTTCTCACAAATCAACCTGATAATATTCATCCAATGGCCGCCGGGAGAAATCTTCTTGGTTGCATACATCACATGGCCTCTTTGGGTTACATCAAAAGGATTGCAGTCCCAGAAATTCGCAATGTTTCTTTCTTCCGTTGTATTGCTA
>JAICYZ010000410.1 GCA_025933935.1 Chitinophagaceae bacterium | reverse complement strand
TGGCTGCAGAATATTTTTGGTGAATAAGACCGTACTCCATCCAAACCAGAATGGGATCTGCATGGGGCTGATGTCGCTGAGCATCACGCCCAAAAGAAACCGGTTGATATTGTTGTGAAGGATCACATTTTTAGCATGATGCGAATGCATGGCGGCTGCAAAGCTTCCGACAGCAAGTGCTACCACGATCGCCAGCGTGATCCATTCCATCCAGCGGAATAATTTCTTTTGCTTGCGGATCCAGTTGATGCCGACAAGAGAAATGCGTACATAGATCATTTCTACCAGCAAGGAACCAAGGGAAAAATAGATCGCATTCCGGATGCTTTCCTGCACGCTGATCTGCATGGCCGCCACATTCAGCGTTCCAAGCGGAAGCGAGCCGAGAAAGCTGATCATCAATCCCCAGAAAAAGATTTTTACCAATCCCATAAAATCAGCTCTTTTTTGCTGTAACTGATAATGATACCGATACTTTATTGCTGAGTACAATATTTTTTTCACCTACCCCAAAATCTGTGCGATCAATGTCAAAGTTCGCAGTAAATAAATAACCATCGCTTACCTTTTTTACCTGGAAGGGAAAAGAAATGCTTTTCGTAACTCCTTTAATGGTAAGATCACCGGTAAAGAAATAAAAACCATCAGCAGTTTTATTCGTCTTACTCACTTTACTGGAAACAATTTTAATCACCGGATATTTTGCAGCATCAAAATATTCATCGCTCGTAAGATTTTTATCACGCATTTCATTGTCGGTGTCTATGGTAGATGTAGATACGCTCACATCAAACTTACTCTCCGTAACGTTCTCAGGCGAAAAAAGGATTTGCCCTTTCAAACCTGAAAAATCTCCGCCCGTGTTGATACCAAAGTTTTTGATAATAAAATGGACTTTGCTTCCTGCATCGAGAGGTGTGTAATTTTGGGAATGCGCATTGAATGAGAGGAGAATTAAAAAGGCAAGAATATTTCTGATCATGATCATTTTCGGTTTTGTGAGGCAAGTTGTTTTATTTTCAGGATATTTCTGTATCGGCTTTATTAATTTTTTTATAATATTTTTTTGTTTTTATACGAAAGCGAATTCCTTGTAGCAAAGGCCAGTAAGGAACCCCCTGGCGGTGATTGTAACTACTGATCTTGTAAAGGATCTTCCAGTGTTTTAAGATCTCTTTCCATGCACCGGTCAAAGTATACCCGGTATCGTAAAAATGATTCGGCTCCGCGCCACAACCATTATATTCAAGGATAACAAAGTTCTTTCCTTGTTTCAATTCTTCAATCGAATTGCACATGATGTCATACCGGCCATAAAAAAAATCATTGATCTTCAGGCTGATATTATCCAGCAGCTGCACCAGGCATTCATTGATCTCAGCGCTCAGATCAATAAAATGGGCGCCCCGGTTGTGATTGCCGGCATAACTCAGCATATAAACCTCCCCTTCCGGAATGATCTTATCAAAATTGGTTTCATGCTTCAGCTTCAGCTCGGCAAGACGTTTTTTGGTCTTCAGATTTTTCAGCAACAGTTGTCCGAGGGTATGCATGCCATCACCGGTAACCCGCATTGGGATCTTTTGAAGAAAACCCGTTATGGCTCCTTTTTTTTCATTGGGATATCGATAATAGAACAAACTTACTTCCACCGGGTATTTGATGTATTCCTGGATAAAATATTCAACGGGAATTTTAGTATGATACTCCCTTAAATGTGCTTCATCCTCAATTTTCCTGAATAAGATTCCCTGGCCGCCAACTTCGGGTTTCACAATTAACGGGTATTGAATACCCGATTTTATTAATTCTTTTTTTACGTTCTCAAAGTCGTCTGAAGGAGTTACATTAAAATAAACAGGGCAATATTGCGGCGGTAAAAGATCGTGCATTTCTTTTTTCGGTTCACCATCCATCCCGCCAAAAGTAAGTTTGGGATTACTGGGCGTAAAAAACCAAACCGCCCGGGAACGGAGCATGTACCAAAACCAAACAGGAACAAGCGGGGCATACAGAATTTTGAAAGGCCATTGTTCCCAGTTTTTTATTTTCTTGATCAAATTCAGTTTCTTAAGTTAATTACAGGTTAGATTATTGCCGGCAAAAGTAAGTGTAAAGGGTCAAAACGTTGCCAACCTTCTTAATTTCATTCGTGTTTAAATAACAATTTCATGGTTGGCACCTGGTACCTCGCATCAGCACCTGAACTGGTCGGGATATTAATACGAAAATCCAAACAGGCATCCGCTTGGTTGAGTTCGGATCAATTTTCAGGCAATTATGTTGCGAATTCAAATCAATTGTTTAGATCGTCTCTTTTTAATTTATAGCCAGCCTCCTTAAAAAATAGTCATTAAAAAGCCGGGAAATGTAGACCAGCAGCAGAATCAAAATCATCATTATT
>JAICYZ010000041.1 GCA_025933935.1 Chitinophagaceae bacterium | reverse complement strand
TAGAGTTGACTTTATAATTTGTATGATCGTTATTCCAGGTAGTATCATTTTCAAGCATGCTCACAAACTTCAACCTCGGATCGTCTTTTACAAATTCCATCGCCGTTTGTACGCCCTGGAAGTTTTGCTCGGTTATCGCAATCCTGACTCCCAAAGCAACGGTATTTGCAAGGTTTTGAACTTCATCGCTATAGTTTTTTATCAACAGCTTCCTTTGCTGTGCGGGAAAATAATAAAGCGTAAAAAATGTAAACATTAAAACAATACTGAGAACGGTAAGCCAGATTTTTGTTTTAAGTGTAATGAACATTTTTGTTTTGATTTTCGCAGGATCTATTGAATTATGGGTAATTAATCAGCACATCAGTACTTTGGCACATTAGCATATTAATCTATAATTTTTTCCCTTCCACCTGCACGGTTTTAATGTCGTCATTTGCGGCCACCTGGTCCACAATACCGATGGCTCCGGGATTTTGAGCGACAAAGTTTTCCAATTCACTTGCGGAATTAAAAAAATTAGGTGCCGAAGTTTTTCCCTGGAATACCAGTGCAAGCCAGAATTTATTCAATTCATCTGCGCTCATTCCATATATCGTTTCCGAAGTGTTTTTTCCTGCAGGCGTATTTGTTTTCATCAGTGCAATTGTGATTTTAGTGCCACTGCGCCAGCGTTGTTGTTCGCCCATAAAGATGGATTTCAACTGAGAAAAATTTAAAGTAGAAGGAGCGCCTTTTTGGTTGCTGATGACAGTTAGCGATGAAGTTTGCGATGTAGCGGTGAAGGCACAAAAAAACAGGATTGCTACAAAAAAGAATTTTGTAAAAATGACCTGTTTATATCGTCTGGTTCTTTTCATTTCCATCATTAAAATCCTACTGCAAATTGAGCGGTGATACTATTGGTGTTGCCTTCCAGTTCTGCGTGTTGATGTTGAAATTCTAATTTTACAACAGCGAGATAATTGATCTGGTAACGCAAGCCAGCTATAACAGAAGTTGTATTGTCTTTTGTGAAATAAATTTCGCCGTTTTGATACTGAAGATCATCCAGCCGGATATAGGGAATTAATTTTTCGGTAACCTTATATCCTGTATAAAGATAGGCTGCCAGTGTATTTTTAGAACCTGTGGTATCTGTTTTATCAATGCCCAATGTACCTTCAGTAAGCAGTTCAAATTTTTTTCCAAAATACGCGATTGAACCGGTAAAAAGATTTTGATTTACTTTCCATCCAATGACTTTATCCATTACCGTAGCACCCTTGGAAACGGCATCATTATACCAGGAAACGCCGAGGTAAAGCTCGTCTATTGGTTTAATGTGAGCCGCTACTGTAACTGATTTGCGCTTGTCATTATCCGCAACTGCTGCTGAGCCAAGGCCGTTACCCACCACCACATCATAGCCGAATCTCAGCTTTCCAAAATCATGTCCCTGCAAACTGATGCCGGTTGTATGAAGAGGTATTATTTCTGCAGCAAAAAGTAAAGGCCTCTCAATGGTTGGATAAAAAACTCTGCCGTGATGGTACGTGTTATTCCAGTAATTTATCGGGGAATGGATCTTTCCAAGAATGAGATTGTTATTGCCCTGGAAATTATATTTAATAATGAGCCGCTCAATGCTTACAGAAAATTCGGTAGGCGAGGACGGTGTATATTTAAACACGCTTTCTCCCAAAAAAGAGATGCGATCTGTCAGTTCAGAAGTGATAAAAAGATCCTGTTCATCAAAACCAAAAGAAGCTTTTCCATTTTGATAAGAAGTAAGAACATCGGCAAAACCTTTTATCTGGGTATTTTGAGCTGAAGATGAAAAAGAAAAGAATATAGTAAACAGGAATAGTAATAAGAAAATGGCTGTTGTTTTTTTAGATATCATAAGAATTTATTGCAAATAATTTTATGAATACGTGAAACCGCCTCAATTGCCGGGCTAAAATTAGTTAAAGAATTTTTAACAGAATAAAATTAATTGTAGTAAACGCAAAACTTCTGAAAACAGAAAATGAGAATTACCGTTATTTGTTCTTTTGTTGAGCCAAGTTGGGAATAGCCAGAGCTGTTTAGTTGAAAGCGTTGAATTACGATTTCCCGCCGCATGTCTTTCTTCAAATCGCTTCAATTTACCATTGCTTTAGCGGCAAAGCCGAATAGAGGTTAGCAAAAGCGTTATTTATCACCTATTTGCTATTTTTGATGATCCTGTGTAACAGACGAACAAACAACGGCTTTATGTTTTAAATTTTTAATCCTCCTTTCAACAGCATGAAAAGTATTATCGTTTTTCTAATTCTGGGTATATCATTTTTATCATCGACTGCCCAGGAGATCGCATATAGCAAACCTGGTCACCATGACCTTCTTTTTGGCGGTCGATATGATATTATAGGAAAATTAAACGACAATTTTTTAGTTTATAAGGATATTCGTTCTAAGCATTTAATAAGCATTTATGATAATGAGATGAAATTGAAAGAAGATGTTAACCTCAAGTTTATACCTTCAAATGTTATTAGTGTCGAATTTGTAAATTGTTTTGACCGCGTTGATGTAATATACCAATTTCAAAAGAGAAATGTTTTTTACTGTATGGCAGCTGCGATAGACGGCGATGGAACAATTATTCAGGAACCTATTCAGCTTGATACATCACACATCAAATTTCTTGCTGATCTTAAACTTTATCACGTTAGCAGCAGTGAAGACCGGTCCAAAATCATGGTGTATAAAATTGACAAAGGAGATTTTTACACCGGCAACGGTCTATTCCGTTTTACTACGCTGCTTTTTACCGAAAGCCTCGAATTAATACATAAATCGCAGATACAAAGTTTTTTTGAGACGGAAAAAGATCTTTTCAGCGATTTCCTGGTTGATAACGACGGAAATTTTGTGTTTGCCAAAGGAACTAAGTTAGAGACGACAGATCTTTTTGAACATTTAGTACTGGTTACCAAAGGGCCGACCGAGAACACGTTCAATATTCATACATTAGATTTATCCGGAAACTTATTGGACGGTGTAGATTTGAAGATAGATAACTTGAATAAAAATTACCTCATCAATTCGTTATATTATAAAAAAAGAAACGGTTACAAAGAAGGTCCATACACTGCAATTTGGAGCGAAATAGGAGATTCGCTGTTGGCAAAGAATTTTTTTTCATTTGCAAGTACTTCGAGCTTGAATTATTTTTATTTGAGAAATGTTATTCTAACAAAAGATGGCGGATTTATAGTAGCCGCAGAAGACCTTGGGATACAAGGACATTATCTCTTCCCATGGCCTGAAAACTTTATTTTTTCATCTGCCAGATACGTATTTTCGAGTATTAGATTTTTGTCAAGTAGTTTTTACAAAAATGTTGTCATATTATACTTTGATAATAAGGCTCATCTTAAATGGAGTAACGAGATCATAAAATCGCAGACCGGACGTATTCCCTCATTTGCTGTAATAAATACCGGGAACAGCTTACATTTCCTGTTTAACGAGATTGAAAGGCAAACCGAAATTATGAAGGAGCAGACACTTAGCAGCGACGGAGATCTTTCAAACAAAACGCCCCTCAGTAACCTCGATCTTAACTACCAGTTGGAGATTCGTGGAAAGCAGGTGAGTTCTACGGAAACGATTTTCCCGTGTGTGTTCAAAGGTTATATTTGCTTTGCAAAGCTCAAATATTAGTAGTATGTAAATCCGGAATGAGTTTAGAAACGACAACTGGTGAGCTGAAATTAGATAAAGGATTTAAACAAAAAAAAATAATGGTAAGTGATTGCAAAACCTTAAAACAGAAATGAAAACACAGTTATTTGTTCTTTTGCTGATGATTATAGAAATGTTCTAAAGCACATTCAAACGTTCAACCCTCAACCTTCAATGTCTTTCCAACAACTGATAACACTGCATTGCAATTTCTAATTCTTCATCCGTAGGAATCACTAAAATCTTTACAGCAGAAGAAGCGTCATTTATTTCACGGATGTCACCTGACGCAGTTTTATTTTTTTCTGCATCGAATTTAATTCCAAGATAATCCGAATTGGAACAACACAATTCGCGCATCCGGTAATCATTTTCGCCAACGCCGCCAGTAAAAACAATTGCGTCCAGGCCGTTTAATGCTGCTGCATAAGAACCGATATATTTACGGATGCGATAAGCATACATCCGGAAAGCAAGTAATGCCTGCTCATCCCCAAATTCGATTTGCCGATGAATATCGCGCATATCATTAAAGCCGGTGAGACCGGTCATTCCGCTTTTATAATTCATGAGATCTTTTACTTTTTCTACTTCATATCCCAGGTCATTTACCAAATAAAAGATAACCGACTGATCAATATCCCCTGCACGCGTTCCCATCACCAGACCATTCATTGGCCCGAAGCCCATACTGGTATCTATGGATTTTCCGTTTTGTACGGCTGTCATGCTGCAGCCATTACCGAGATGAATGGTAATGATCTTGCTGTTTTCTATTTTTAGATAATCAATCGCTTTGTTGCTTACATACTTATGGCTCGTGCCATGAAAGCCATAAACCCTGATTCCGTCTTCGTAATAAAATTTATTAGGAATCGCATAACGAAAGGCCACCGGTGAAATGGTTTGATGAAAAGCGGTATCAAATACTGCAACCTGAACAGCTTTCGGAAATAGTTTTTCAGCCACTTCAATGCCGGTATAATTTGGAGGATTATGTAAAGGCGCCAGTGCAAACAATTGTTTTATTTTTTCTTTTACTTCTTCTGTTATAATCGTTGTTTGGGAAAAAGTTTCTCCTCCATGCACCACTCTGTGACCAACAACATGAATCTCTGAAGGATCGTTGATAACGCCGGTATCTTTAGCCGTTAATAAAGAAACTACCTGCTGCAGACCTTCAGCGTGGCTTGCAACATTCGTTACTTTTGAAGTAATTTGTTCCTCACCTTTTTTGCCGGTTTTGTAAATAATGCGTGCATCTTCCTTACCGATCCTTTCTACAATTCCACTACAGATCACTCTTTCAGAAGTCATTTCAATAAACTGGTATTTTATAGAACTGCTTCCTGAGTTGATAACAAAAATATTCATGCTAAATCTGGTTTTAAGGTTGCCAACCTTGAAGTGAGTTTATTAAGGTTGGCAACCTTTGACTTCAAAATTAAGATTGCTGCGCTTGTATCGCCGTAATGACTACGGTATTAAAAATATCATCTACCGTACAGCCACGACTAAGGTCATTTACGGGTTTATTCAAACCCTGGAGCATCGGCCCAATCGCTAAGGCACCAGTTTCACGCTGAACGGCTTTATATGTATTATTGCCGGTATTCAAATCCGGAAAAATCAAAACCGTTGCCTGGCCGGCCACTTTCGATTGAGGTAACTTTTGCAATCCAACCACGCGGTCAACGGCGGCATCATATTGAATTGGACCTTCGACAGCAAGATCAGGACGACGTGATTTTACCAGTTCCGTAGCGAGGCGCACCTTTACTACTTCTTCCCCTTGTCCTGAACTTCCGGAAGAATAAGAAAGCATCGCAATTTTAGGATCAATGCCAAACATCCTGCTGCTTTCCGCCGAAGAGATGGCAATTTCTGCCAGCTCTTCTGAAGTAGGTTTCGGTATTACAGCACAATCTCCAAACACGATCACCCGGTCCGGGAGGCACATAAAAAAGACGGAGGATACAATAGAAACGCCTGGTTTTGTTTTTATAAATTGTAGCGCCGGCCGGATGGTGTGTTGGGTAGTATTGATCGAGCCGGAGACCATGCCATCAGCATCTCCCTTGTAAACCATCATCGTTCCAAAATAAGCGCCGTCTTTCATGAAGTCGGTTGCCATGTCCATATTTACATTTTTCCCTTTTCTTAATTCATAAAAAGTAGAAATATAGCCGGGTAGCAGTGCCGAATCCGCCGGATTAATGATCTGTGCATTTTTCATATCCAGTTCCAGGTTCAGCCGCTTGAGAGATGCTTCAATGTCTTCTTTCTTCCCGAGGATCGTTAGTTTTACTACCTCCTGTTTTAGAAGTTTCGCTGCCGCTTCCAGTATTCGGTCGTCGCTGCCCTCGGGCAAAACAATATGTTTTTTATCCAGTTTGGCCCTTTTTACCAATTGATACTGAAACATGTGAGGCGTAAGGCCTTCAGGTTTTGATGTAACGATCTTGTCCATTAACGCCGCTGTATCCGTATTTTTTTCGAATGTATTGATGGCAAGATCTATTTTGAAATCATTGTCCGCGTAAATTCTTGATTTCACAGAAGCAACATTGTTGACGGTTTCGAAAGTCCCTGTTTGTACCTGCACAATTGGAACCACCGTCTCCAATCCTTCTACCAATTTTACAATCGGCTCTTCAGGAGCAAGGCCTCCGGAGAGTATGATGCCTGCCACTTTTGGATAATTTTTAGAAAGATTTGCCTGGATCATCGCAACGATAATATCGCCTCTGTCGCCGGGAGTAACAATGAGCGTATTTTCTTCCAAATGAGTGAGGCAATTGCTCAACTGCATCGCGCCCACAATAAAATGATCAACCTGGTTGGAGAGATAATTTTGACCAAATAATAATTTGCCATTTATTGCTTCTGCAATTTCTTTCATGGTAGGGCTTCGCAATTCATTTATTACCGGAATGACGGAACTCAGAAGGTATTTTGGTAAACGGCGGTTGAACATGACATGCAATTCTGCTACATCTGCAGGATTGGTTTTATTGGCAATAACAGCAAGCAAAGGCACATCATGGTTCCGCAAAAACTGTAAAGTGGCCAGTATATTTCGCGTGATTTCGTCTGGAGTATACCCTTCAGCTTTCGAAACCAGGATCATAGGAATGGAAAGATTTTTGGCGATTTCGACATTTGAAGAAAATTCAAAAGAAGCTCCTTCTCCTTCAAAATCCATTCCGTCAACGAGCACAAAGTCATACGCGTCTTCCAGCTTTTTATATTTATTGATGATGGTATCAATTAAAAAAGAATTATTGTTTTCACTGCGGTACCTGAGAAATTCATTGTAAGTAAAAGCAAAGCAATCATTATAAGGAGTATCTATTCCAAAATGAGTAAGCATTGTTTGAATATAGGTATCCTTTCGATGGACGTCGTTTTCCCTGATAACAGGCCGGAAGTAAGCAATTTTACTGATTTTTCCCAACAAGATATTCATCAAACCCAGGGTAACAACCGACTTGCCGCTATTCGATTCTGAGGAAGTTACATATATCGCTTTAGACATTATCCTTCATTTGTTATTGATGCAAAAGTCGGAGAAAATTTTTTAAGGAGGCAGCGATCTCTATTGAGTCTTTGTGGCATTTATAATAACCTTTCCTTCGTGTATGACTTTGAATGTATCAAAAACTCCATCACTGCGGGAACTAGAAAAAATACAATTATCGTTTGGGGATGAAGCAACATAGAATGTGTCAAACCCCGTTGCAAACATTTTTTCAGATTGTCGTGCAGTTAAGATAAGATCATGCTCTTTTCGTATGATTGAAATTTTTATCCTGGGATTTTCGCTATAATATTCGCCGGCATATTTGTTTAGCAACGTATCTGGCACGGAAATTAATTTCTTTACAACAGGTTTATAAAAATCTTTCCATTGATAAACTTTTGCAACGCTGTTGAGTACTTCATAAAGCAGCGGGGTGCCGTTGGGCGGAAACGAGTTTGTCAGAATAACAACACCTTTTCCGGTATTAAAACTTCCGTAATACAACGAACAAAAACCATAGCTTTCTCCGCTATGCCAAAAATATTTTTCTCCACCTTTTTCATCGATTCCGAAACCCAACGCATACTGCGAATTGCTTAATGGTGGCGTGAGCATTTCTGTTGCTTCCTCTTTATTTAGTATAGCTCCTTTTGTTCCATTCAATGATTCCTGAACAGCGATGATGAATTTTGCAATGTCCGTTGCTGTTGTCCACAAACCACCTGCAATTTGTTCAGGGTATAGGTAATAAGTGCCTTTAACAACCTGCATTTTTCCATCATAGGCAAAGGCATAATTTTTATATTTTTTTTCAAGGGGCTGCGAGAATGAACTGTTTTCCATTTTCAACGGTTTTAAAACAAGCCTTTTCATTAAACTGTCGTAGTTGTCAGAAATATTATCGTCCAATATTTTTCTGATAATAGTTGTTCCGCCGCCTGAATATTCAAATTGAGTTCCTGGTGGTAATATTGGCTTTACTGCTTCATTGTTCGCTGGTCTTTGTCCATTTAAAATTTCATTAATTGTTGGTAAACTATCGGAGGTTGAATATCCTATAAACCCATGAACATTTAAACCAGCAGTATGGCTAAGTAAATTCGTGATTGTGATTGTTTTGCCTTTTGAAAATTCATTGTCAGGAAATGTCCATGTTTTTAAATACCTTCTGAGGTCTTTGGTTAATGAGAGTCTTCCGCTTTCCGCTAATTTCATGATTCCTACTGCATTTACAGATTTGGTAATCGATGCTGCCTGGTATAAAGTTGTTGGGTTTGCTAATCTTTTATCTTCTACGTCCGCATTACCATAAGCTTTTGCCCACTCAATTTTTCCGTTGTTTATTACGGCAATGGAAACAGAAGGAACTTTATAAAATTTCATTCTGTCAAGGATATTAAAGCTTGGGACAACGCTATCTGCAAAAATAATTTCCTTAGTTTCAGTCAAACCATTTTCAAAAGCTGCAATTTTATTCGTTTGTCCAAAAGCACAACTGAAATACAAAAGAACGCTAACGAGTGTCAATAGTTTTCTTAGCATCGTTTTAAAATTTAAAGTGTCGTTGAAAGTGGCATTCAATGAACGTCTTGCTTCTGTCGATTGCACAACCGTCATAGAAAATAAATACAAAAAGCTCATATTTATTTGTCTGCTGCAAAATTTCTGCATTTTGAAAAGCTTTTGGTCGGTTAATATTTGAACACGTTCACTCCTTCATGCGTTAATTCTTTTTCTATACTGATTGCATAACTTTTCCCAACAAGGTATTCATTAAACCCAGGGTAACAAACGATTTTCCGCTATTCGATTCTGAGGAAGTTACATAGTCGCTTTAGAGATTATCCTTCATTTGTTATTGATGCAAAAGTCGGAGAAAATTGTTTAAGCAGGGCAGGAGTATGCGAAGATGCTAAAGCTAAGAACTGAGTTTGCAAAACGTTTTCCAAAGCCGCAAACGCCAACTACTTTCAGCAGCAAAGAAATAAACGTGTTTTTTATTTTCCTGCAAAATGATCCGCTACTTTTTGAGCACTCTTTTATCCACTCCTTCTTTTGTGATCTGCACCGGTAAAATATTCCCATCTTTATCGAAATACATTCGGTCAATGCAAACTTCCCGGTGGTTACCATCGGTTTCCGTTAAAGGGCGGCGGTGGTAAACAATATACCAATCATCCGTTCCGGGAATATTAATAACTGAATGATGACCGGCGCCTGTAGCTACTTTAGGGTCCTGTTGCAAAATTTTGCCGACTCTTTTAAATGGCCCGAACGGCGAATCGCCAACAGCATAAGCCACACTGTATTCCGGACCTGTCCATCCACCTTCAGACCACATGAAATAATATTTATGATTGCGTACAAACATAAACGGCCCCTCTACATATTGATCTGGTGTGATCTCTTTGAAAAGAGTTCCGTCATCAAATGGAACAAAGCCCGTAAAATCAGCATTGAGCTTTCCGATATTACAATGTTTCCATCCGCCATAAATGAGGTAGTATTGTCCATCTGTATCTTTAAAAACAGCCGGGTCAATTGGTTGCGCTCCATTATAGAACTGGTTGATCAACGGCTTACCTAAATAATCTTTAAAGGGACCACCGGGATGATCAGAAACAGCAATTCCCATTCCGCCCGGCTGCTTATCATTCTGGATGTCGTTGGCGCCAAAAAATAAATAATATTTTCCGTCCTTTTCCGTTATAGTCGGCGCCCAAACTGCATACGCGGCCCATTTTAGATTTTTAATATCCAGGATATGCGGATGTTTTTTCCAATGAACCAAGTCAGAAGAAGAAAAAGCATCCAGGAAGGTTTGTTTCTTATAAGATGGATTTATGGTATTTTTTTGTATTTCCTTTTGATAATCTGAAAGTGGAGTTCTGCCCGAAGGGAGATCTTTATAATCATCAGAATAAGTAGGATAAACCCAATAGGTATTATTAAAAATATGTGCTTCCGGATCCGCATACCAGCCGGGAAATATAGGATTACCGGATTTGACCTCTGTTTTCTTTTTCTGAGAAAATGCACTTACATTGATAAAAAGGAAAAAGACGACAGCGATGTGTTTTAGAAATCTCATATTTTCTGATGGTTTTTATTTTGTCGCAATTTAGTAAATGTTAAGAAGTGACACCTTTTCAAAAAGGTGTCACTTCTCCAAAAAAATGCCGGCTTTATGCCGGCATTTTTATTGAGTGATTAAACAACATTTTGTAAATCAGTACAGATAAGCCATCGCAATCTTATCATTCGCGTTGAAAGTACGATCGGAACCATCAGAACAAGATAACATAAATGATCCTGCGTCAGGTTTGGATGGAGTTCCGGGAATAAGAATGGCGCCTACGCCCGCAGATCCTTCATTCTGGTGCCTGCCGCCGCAGCTGAATGCACGGTTCATGTAATCAGTATGGCGGAACCCAATGCAATGTCCCATTTCGTGCTGAATTACAGAAGTAACATAGCCCTGGTCAGGATTTGTACCATAAGCCTGGGCATTGGTGTTCAGTTGGATTTCATTGTATGGATTGCCTGAAGAGGTTGGAAATCCTGAAGATCCAAGAGTGATATACCCACCGGATGGCCCCTGATTAAAACCTACAATATTAATGTTTCCATTGGATGCCACTCTTTGAAAATGAAGCGTGGTCCCCGGCAAAGCATTGTAGCGTGCAATTGCTGCGTCTGTAGCATTTGAATAAACAGTAGGAAGATTGGTAACAGAAACGGTAATGGTTCTTGGGAGATTTTTTACCAGGTTAGTTGTTCTATATTGCTCTTCATTTGCAATCAATAGATTAGGCGAACTGCTTGAATGGGTAAGGTTATCGTTCGTTAGAATAATATCACCTTCGACAAGATAACCATTGTTTACTTTTTTTACATTGTCTGTACTAAAGCCCTGAGCGGCAATTTGATTCAGAACAGTTTGAGACACGTCACTCTGCGGCGCAATGTTTTCGCGTTTACAGGAAATAAGCAGAAAACTCGCAGAGAAAATTAGCAGGGATAAATTGAAGATTTTTTTCATCTTGATAGTGTTTAAGGTTGAGTTTATGTTTGTGAATTGTTTGTTAAATGTATTCTTTTTATCTACACCAACAAATGTTTTTTTAATAATTTTTTTTGTACACTTTTGATAAAATTTTAATGATGTTCAAACGCGTTTGCTTTATTTTCATGGCAGTGATCCTGGCGATGAACATTTATGGTCAAAGAGAATCGGATAGCGTTTTTTTTTACAGGTATTCAAATTCCCGGTTGCATGACGCTCATTATTTCATTGTAAAGGTTTCAGCAAACATGCCGCGACAATTTCTAAACAATCTTATCCTCAAATCAGAAAGGAGATTATCGGAAAATGTTTTTATTATAACAAAAGAACATCAACGCCAGTTAAACTTACCGGCAACGTTTGTATTAAAATCACAAGCAGCAAATAATAATTGGAAGCTTTCGACAACAGTTGAAAGAGAGATGGAATTGAAAAATGATAAAATGAATTTCCGGTTTATTGTTCAATTTGAGAACAAGGAGTCATTACAACATTTTTTAAAAACCGATTCTTCACTGAGAGAAAAGGATCCGGTTTTTAAAGCAAAAAACATCCTTTCCTTTACTTCCAATTTTAATTTCATCAAAAAATATTTATTGGATAATTCAAATGTTGCTGCAATTGATATTTTGACACAAAAACCGAAGGAAGAACTGGCGATCACCGGGTTTGACCTTTCTACAAATCAATTGAATTTGGTTCACGCGCGGTATCCTTTGTTTAACGGAGAAGGACAACATATTTCTATTAAAGAAAATGATTTTGATACCACTGATATTGATTTAAAAGGAAGAATAGATCCGTCGCCGCTTGCGGCAAATGAAATTACGAATCATGCAAATTTTATGGCAACTATCATTGCCGGAGCGGGCAATTCTGTTTATTATGCAAAGGGTGCTGCGCCGGCTGCACGCATTTCTTCTTCCTCTTTTAAATCCGTTTTGCCTGATTCGGCTGACTATTATTTGAAAAATAATATCACGGTTCAAAATCATTCTTATGGTACTTCTATTGATAATAATTATGGATTAAATGCCGTAGCGTTTGATGAAAGCGCTCATCAAAACCAAGCGCTTTTGGATGTTTTTTCCTCCGGAAATTCAGGCGCTGATACCAGCAAAAGCGGGAATTATGCGAATGTTCCTGGCTTTGCAAACATTACCGGTAATTTCAAAATGGCGAAAAATATTTTAGTAGTGGGTGCAGTAGATTCTTTTGGAATCTCTCCCGCTCAAAGCAGTGCCGGACCTGCTTATGACGGTAGAATTATCCCACAAGTTGTGGCTTTTCAAATGAACGGGACTTCGGAATCGGCAGCGCTCGTTTCAGGAACTGTTGCATTGCTGCAGCAATATTTTAAATCAAAAAATAATGCTGAGTTACCATCTGCTTTAGCCAAAGCAATTTTAATCAATTCTGCGGATGATGTAGATAATCCGGGGCCGGATTTTAAAACAGGATTTGGAAATATGAACGCGATGAAGGCAATGGATTGCATCAAAGAAAATCATTTTTTAAGCGGCACAGTCAGGAATGGAATTACCAATTCATTTGATCTTACGATTCCTGAAAATATTTCTTTATTGAAAATTACTTTGGCCTGGAATGATACAACCGCTTCTGCATTTTCACCCGAAGCTTTGATAAATGATCTTGATCTGGAGCTGCTTTCCTCATCACAAAAAACCCTGTGGAAGCCCTGGGTTTTAAGTTCCTATCCAAATGCTGATTCGCTCAATAAGCCGGCAGTAAGAACCACGGACAGGCTGAACAACCAGGAGCAGATTACAGTAGAAAAACCTGTTGCCGGCAGTTATAAAATAAATGTAAAAGGATACAATGTTATGACGTCGGATCAAAAATATTTCATTGCTTACAGTTTGGATACCGCATTTGATTTCAACTGGGAAAGGCCGGCCGGAGAAGACTTTGCGCAAAAAGGAATGCCAAGTCTTTTAAAATGGCAAAGTTCATTTACCGGAAATGGCGAGCTCGAATACAAATTTATTTCAGATCCAAACTGGCAGAAAATTGCCGATGTAAATATTCGGAAAAATAATTTTAACTGGCTTGTTCCGGATACAGTTGCACGTGTTTTATTAAGAATGGACATCAGCAATAATTATTATTATTCTGACACTTTTTTGATCACTACTTTGTTACAACCTAAAACAGGATTTGCGTGCGGCGATTCAATTTTAATTTATTGGAATAAGGTAAACGCAGTTCACGATTACCGGATCTATCGTTTGGGTGAAAAATATATGGAACCTTATAAAAGTGTTTCAGACACTTTCGCCATAATTTTAAAGAATGATCTGAATAATCATTTTTTGGCTGTAGCACCAATATTAGCCGATAGTACAACTGCTACAAAAAGTTATGCCTTCGATTATACATTGCAGGGAGCCGGATGTTTTATCAATTCATTTTATGCAAACCTCCAGGATAATAACGCTGAACTTGTTTTAGATCTTGGAACGCTGCATGATGTTGCCGGTATTTCTTTTGAAAAATTAAATGGTAATCATTATGAAACGATTTCATCTGCCACTATAGCACAGTTTGAAAACACATTTGATTTTACTGCGTTAAAAACCGGTATCAGTTATTTTCGCGCCAAAGTAAGCTTGAAAAACGGGACTGTGATTTATTCGCAAATTGAAGCCGTAACGTATGTGGAGCCTGGAAAATATTTGTTATTACCCGTTCCTGTAAAGAAAAATGAAGCAATTAATTTGTACACTACCATTCCTGATAACGAAATTATTACCCTCACTGACGCAGTCGGAAGGATTGTATTGAAAAAACAAATACAATTCACTCACGAATACATACAAACTTTTGCATTGCAGGCGGGGCTTTACTTTTACCAGATAACAAAGAAAGGAGTAAGAGTGTCTTCAGGCAAATTAGTTGTGCTATAACCTACTTTTCAGCAAAGAAAGAAATAACTGTATTTCATGATTTTGATTAAATGATTTATCAGGGTAAAGGAATATCATAAGCATATAATATTTTCATCCAATGACAGCCGAAGATTTGTTGAGCGCAATGTTTTAAAGAAAACCTTCTAATTTTATCCAAATAAAAATATCCGTTCTATGTCACATAAAATTTACCAGGTAGATGCTTTTGCGCGCGAGATCTTTTCGGGAAATCCTGCAGCTGTTTGTCCGCTGCAACAATGGCTGAGCGATGAAATCCTACAAAATATAGCGATGGAAAACAACCTCGCCGAGACGGCATTTTACGTAAAAAAGGATGATGGATATGAACTCAGATGGTTTACGCCGGCAGTAGAGGTTGATCTGTGTGGCCATGCTACCTTAGCTGCGGCTTTTGTATTGTTCAATTATGAAAATCATCATGAAAATATCATTTATTTCAATTCCCCAAGGAGCGGAATCCTGACTGTAACGAAAGAAGGAAATTTGTTGACACTAAATTTTCCAACTGATGAAATAAAGCCGGTAGGACTTTCTGAAGAATTAATCGATGCATTTGATATAAAACCACGGTTTGCTTTTAAAGGCAAAACCGATTATATGCTGGTATTTGAAAATGAATCGCAGGTAAAAGATGTGGTAGCAAATTTTGAGGCGATTTCAAAAATAAAGGCTCGTGGAGTTATTATAACAGCAAAAGGGGATACCGTAGATTTTGTTTCAAGATTCTTTGCTCCCGCTGTCGGCGTAATTGAAGATCCGGTAACGGGTTCGGCTCATACTTCTTTAATTCCTTATTGGTCGAAGCGGCTTGGAAAAACGGATTTGTCAGCCATACAACTTTCATCAAGAAAAGGTTATTTGCAGTGCAGATATCAGAATGATCGTGTAGAAATCAGCGGCGAAGGAAAGCTTTATCTGATTGGTGACATATTTTTAGAAAATCAAAAATAAGAATAAGGGTTATTTGTTTTTTTGCTGCTATGACTCACCTCTGTCGAAGGCATGGTTTCACATGCATCCCACGCGGAAATAATCACGTTTCGGAACGGCGCAGCAAAGATGCCAGCGCTGACAAAAGATAAAATATCTTAAATTGAAAATTTTATATTAGTTTAGAGTATTCAATTTCCAAAAGAACCTCCAAAAGCTTTCCTTTAAATCATTTCGCTTCTTTTCTAAAAGGTTTTTGTTATCCATTATCCAAAAGAAAAAACTGCCATACTTTTCATTATTCTGTAAGAACCTTTTACCCCAAAGACCTACAAACGTTTTCCTGATCATGAAATTTGTGAGAACTATCCGTTGTTTATGGATGCTGCTTTTCCTCTGTGGCATTTTTTCCTGTAGTGTTGCTCAGCGCCTTCGATTTTACGACAGTGTTGCCACTATTAATTCTAACAGTCGACCTGAGGAGGTGATGGACAAACTTGACGTATCCAAAGTTCATTTTGTCAAAGAAATTGAGAACCGTATCAACTTCAAGCTTGTAGGAGATGAATATAAATACATCCTGCTAAAAGTGAAGATAGCGGCCGACGCAGATGCCTATTTATCCATAGATAATACCAGCCTCGATACCGTGAGTATTTACAGCATTGATGAGGAAGGTAATGTGCACACGATTTATCTCGCGGGCGCGCTTGTGCCATTCGACATGAACCGCGAATTTGTGTGGCATACTGTGTCATTGGATGAGAACCCTTCTTCATTTTATCTCATTGCCTTAAAATCGCCTCAGAAGAATATAAATGTTCGTTATGAAATACTGTCACGCGATCAACTGGAGCAAAAATATCAAAGCCACGACCGCATCATCTTCTTCTATACCGGAATCGTTTGTCTGATCGTGATTGTAATTCTTCTCGCATTTATTTTATTCAAAAAAGCGGTCTTTGCTAGTTATCTCGGTTATATTTTATGTGCCTTCACGTGGATCATTTCCCATTATGGGTACGTCTTTCCTTATGTATATCCGCGGCTTCCTGTCATAAACGAAATCGCTAAACCGGTGAGTAGCCTTGGCGCAGGTTTCTTTCTTTTGATGGTGATGAAACAGGTATTCAGGCAGCAGATTGCATCAACGAAAATCTTTGAAAAATGGATCAACACGACACTTTATATGTTGCCTTTTATCATTGGGCTGATGTTTTTGTTATTGGTTCCAAATCTTAATGATCTCATCAGGTATTTCCTGGTGATCGGATGGCATGTATTGCTCATAATTACACTTTGTATGATTGCAATGACACCGGTTAGTTTTATCAGAACCGGCGCTACCGCAAAGATCTTTTCCTCGGCCATGTTTGTAATCTGCACAATGACTGTTATTCAGCTTCTAACGAATTCGGGTCTGATCAATAATTTTTTTGTAGGTGAACATGGCATCACACTTGGAAGCCTGGTCGAGAATATCATCCTTGCATTCGGCTTATTTTATAACCTTTTGCAGGAAAGAAAACAACGCGAAGAACAGGTGCTGGCGCTGGAACTGGAGCAGGCGCAGACTTTAAAGAAACTGATCACCGTACAGGACAATGAGCGTAAGAGAATTGCCGGCGACCTGCATGATAATATAGGTCCGCTGCTGGCTGCGCTAAAAATAAATTTCAGGCGAATAACCAGTGCAAAAGAAAGAGATGCACTAAACGGACTGGCATCGAAAACAGAATTGATCATTGATGAATCGATTGCCGAAATACATAATGTGGCGCTAAACCTGATGCCAAAGGGGCTTTCATCTAATGGATTGATAAATACGCTACAGGAATATTTCGAGAGTATTGAACAGATCTATAATAAACACATTGTCTTTAACCATGAGGTGCAATCTATTCTCAATTCAGAACTTCAGATAAATTTATACCGGATCGTTTGCGAACTGACGCTCAATTCCGCAAGGCACAGCGATGCATGCAATATAACGGTAGGCATAGACGTAAATGAGAAAAACGTTTCACTGTACATACATGATGATGGAAAAGGATTTCAGATAAGGCCAGCTGAAAATAAAAAATCGTTGGGACTACAAAATGCGCAAAGCAGGGTATCGTGTATGAAAGGAACTTTTGATTTGCAAACGCAGTCTGGTAAAGGAACGCAGATAAACATCAGGATACCTTTAGATAGTGACAACGTGTATGTCGGCATCCATTAAATAAACTAAAACCTGCATTTCTTATTTTTTACAATCTGACAATTTTACAATCTGACAAGATCCATATGGACAGCTTTTAGGATCAGTCCAATGCGGTTCTTTACGTCAAACTTTTCAAACAGCTTGGCCCGGTATGTATCAACAGTAGATTCACTGAGAAACATTTTTTTGGATATTTCTGAATAGCTGAGATCTGTACATAAATGATTGAGCAATTCTTTTTCGCGAGGGCCTAGTTCAGGTGCAGGGCCGTTGCTGATTTTTCTTTCGATCTGCTTATGAATATTACCGGTGATAATGGGTGTGTAATAATAGCCATATTTTACTACCTGCTGCAAGGCATTCAATAATTCTTCTGAGCCGATACTTTTCAGCAAATATCCCTTGACGCCATATTGTAACATTTGCACGACACTGTTATCATCTTCCTCCATCGTAAGCGCCAGCACTTTAATGTCTCTTTTATTTTCATAGATCCATTTAGCCACTTCTATTCCCGTTGTGCCAGGCATAATAATATCCAGTAAAACAATATCAGGAACAATTTCTTTTTGTGCCAACAATTGAATAGCCTTCGCTCCATCATTTGCACACCAGCTCACGGTGAATCCCTCAAAATCATTGATCAGGCTCGAAAGCGAATCGCAGAAGATCGCATGGTCATCTATTAACGAAACAGTGGTCATCGTTCAAAGATAAGTCATTTGCGAAGCGGTATTTTCATGAAAAATTTAAGGGATTTTCATGAAAAGAATCCGGAGATTATTCTTATCAGATTTCGCGCTGAATCGATAATTTTGAGCAAGTGTAAATTGCAGGCAATTTTAAAAAGACATAACTATGAGACAAATTATCATTTGCCTGATGCTCCTGGTTCTTTCAGGCATTTCACTGGGTCAGCCAACAACGCCTGCTGCCGTAAGCAGCAAACAGTATTATCTTCAAAAAAGTGATCAGCAAAGAAAAACGGCATCGATTCTGGTGGGAGGAGGTCTTGTTTTGGAAGTAGCTGGCATTATCGCCTACAAATACGGGAATGCTTCTTTATTTTTGTTAGGCGCTGGCCTGCTTTCGCAAATAGTCAGTATCCCTTTTTTTGTTTCTTCTGCTATTAATAAGGGAAAATCAAAGAAAGCCTCTTTGTCTTTTAATTTTGGAAAAACGCGAGATATTCATATGGCCATAAATTCTGGCGCTCAGCCGAAAATATCGCTAAAAATAAATCTATAGAGTGATTTCTTATCTTATTTGTCTTCCTGAAAGAGACCTTTGCGGCCAACGTAAAGTATCATGCATTCACTCCTGCACACCCGGTTTTTGAAACCGATCGATAAAAAGCTGCTGCTTCTAAAGGAGCGGTTCTTAATTTGACCGGAACATTTCCTCTTAATTTCGGCAGTCTATAAGCATGAAAAAATTGATGTGCAAAAACTCCTTTGTTTCGAAATAGGTAAAAAAATAGTCAGCCTTTAAGAAAATCAGTCAACTTTGTACTCACATAATAAATGAGCATCATGATTGAATTTATTAGACAGCCGTGGCCGTGGTATGTAGCAGGCCCTTTGATTGGGCTGACAGTTCCTTTGTTGTTGATAATCGGAAATAAAAGGCTCGGAGTGTCTTCCTCTCTTCGGCATATATGTGCAGCATGCGCGCCTGTAAAAATCCCATTCTTTCAATACGAGTGGAAGAAAGAAGCGTGGAATTTATTTTTTGTGGGAGGCATATTCGCCGGCGGTTTTATAGCGGCCACATTTCTCATGAACGGTCAGCCCATGAAAGTAAACCCAAATATCGTTTCTCAGTTTTCAGCTTATGGCATCCATGATCTGCATTCATCGGTTCCATCCGAGCTTTTTAACTGGCATCAGTTATTGACCGCAAGAGGGCTTATCATGATGGTGGGCGGCGGCTTTATGGTTGGCTTCGGCACGAGATATGCCGGCGGTTGTACATCCGGCCATTCTATCATGGGCATATCTAATTTGCAAATGCCATCACTCATTGCAACGATCTGTTTTATGGCTGGCGGCTTTTTGATGTCTAATCTTCTTTTACCTTTTATTTTAAAACTTTAGAAATGAATCATACACCTGCTGAAATGGAAACAGAAATAGAAACAAACACCGACTTTGAAGTGAGCTCGCTGGATGAAATATGCATCAACGATTCTGTATTGCATCATCCGTGGTGGTTCAATTTAAAATATTTATTTGCAGGAATTCTTTTTGGGATCATATTGGTAAAGTCAGAAGTCATTTCATGGTTCCGGATCCAGGAAATGTTTCATCTGGCCAGCTTCCACATGTACGGGGTTATCGGATCGGCGATCGTAACGGGAATGATTTCTGTTTTCCTCATTAAAAAATTCAACATCAAAACCATCTATGGCGAAAAGATAGAATTTCATCCAAAAAAATTGAATAAAGGACAAATTTACGGTGGCCTTATTTTCGGATTCGGATGGGCATTGACAGGCGCATGTCCCGGGCCATTATTCGCACAGATAGGAACAGGCGCTTTCGTGGTGATCGTTACTTTATTAAGTGCAGTTTTAGGGACATGGGTGTTTGGTTTGCTGAGGGAAAAATTGCCGCGGTGATTTGTAGGTTAATGGTGAATGGTGAAAGGATCGCAGATCATCTTCTTTTGAAAGTTCGCAACCCTGCTTTTCATCTCATAAATTACTAAGGAAAGCCAGACGTAATCTACTTTCAAAAAATACAAAAAGGAGATATTTCTTCGTTTACTTGCAAGTGATTGCCGACCGCGATTTTGTTGTACTATTGCAACTGATTCCAACACAAAACCATCAAACCATATTTGCTTATGAAGAAGACTTTTATCTTATTAATTATTGCCATCCCACTCCTCAGTTTTATTTTATCACCCGTTATATTTATCAGGAGCGATATTAAAGTAGATTCTTTGCTGGTGTTGCCTCCTGTTGCTGAAATATCTTTAATCAGTAAGGGAAGCAGGCCGCAAATTGACGAAGATCTATCTAAAAAAACATTTGATATAACATACGATTACTTGCAAAATGGCTTTCCCAATTCTATAAAAACTAAATATCATTCCCCGGATTCGACATCCGCTGCAAAACTGAATAATTTTGTCGCTACAATAATCACCAAAATAAACAGTGAAAAGCAAGCACGAAAATATCATTT
>JAICYZ010000081.1 GCA_025933935.1 Chitinophagaceae bacterium | reverse complement strand
AGCAAAGCAACAAATAGGTGGACTTTATTTCTCCGGCGCTTCGTATTGAGGAAGCTCATTTAACCCCAGTAAAGCGACAACATTTTGACATTGTATTCGGGCAGGAAGCCTGAAACCTAATTCTCGGATTGTTCTGCAAGGAAGGTGTAAGGATCGATTGAAAAATACGATTCCAATGCTGTAGGAAGTTCCCCAAGTTCAATATTCAGACAGCATTTATTTTCCCTGATTTGCCATAAGTAAAAATTTTTACTGTCCTCACAAATTTCAGGAAGCATTTCTTTTAAAAGGCCATTCCAGCAAGCGTCCTGCAATTGCTCAGATTCTGAACGAAGATGATCATTTTCAGAATTCATTTTTTGCCAGCACTGCATGGAAGTAAAATGAGTGCCCGTCATCAATAAAATTTCCTGCTGCAGATTTGTTTTCATGATTGACAATTTTTAATCTGTTATTAGGACGAAAAATTTGAATGATAAATTAATCGCTTTTCTGAAAATTAATGTTAAAAGATAGGGAGCGATAAAGTAATAACGTAAAAAGAAAGTTGTTATTTTGGCGGAAGCCGAAGACCACTATTTCCTATATTTTAGAAACCCGAAATAAGTAACAGTTGCGGGAATTTTTTTAAAAAATATCCTTGCATGCAGCGTTAAATTATAAAAAGTTGTCTTACTAAATTAAAAGCGCTTATGAGAAAGCTGATCTGTATTTTTTTTACTACTTTAATTTTATTCTCATGTGATCCTAAACCTGGGGACATTCCAATTCCAATGGAAACATATGTGCCTGTATATGCTTCCATGTCCGATATTCAGCAGATTTCTGTTGAACCGGAAAAGGCAACTATTAACGCCGGAAAAATCTATGCTTACCAAAATTATATTTTTCAAAATGACCTGTATTCAGGCATTCACATCATTGACAATTCTGACCAGCATAATCCGGTAAAAGTTGCTTTCCTCAGCCTTCCTTTAAATACTGAAATGTCCATAAAAGGAAATTATTTATATGCTAATAATTATACCGACCTGGTTGTTTTTGATGTAACAAATCCTGCCAATCCCCAATTCATAAAAAGAGTAGCAGGCGTATTTCCACCGGCCAACCAGGAGTATCCTCCTTACACGAATGTTTATTTTAAATGTGTGGACAAATCAAAAGGAATTGTGGTTAGATGGGAAAAACAAAATATTCCTACTCCAAATTGCCGGCGCTAATTTCTCTATCATAAACCTAAAAACTTTCTGATGAAAAAAAGTATATTCTATCTTCTTCTTGTTTCTCTTTTTCTGTGCCAATGCCAGAAAGATTCTTCCAGTATTAGCAAAAATTCAGGAAGTGTAGGCCAGGGCGGCTCTCTTGCCAGATTTGCCATTACCGGAAATTATTTATACAGTGTTGATGAGAATCAGCTAAAAGTTTTTGATATCTCAAATGCTGCAGATCCGGTTTTGAAAAACACAGAAGATATTGGTTTTGAAATAGAAACCCTTTTCCCTTTCAAAGACAAATTGTTCATTGGCTCTGCCACACAGGTGTATATTTATTCTATTGAAGATCCTGCAAAGCCAAAATTATTAAGCAGCGCCATTTCGCCCGAAGTTATGCGTCGCTGCGATCCCGTGGTTGCAAAAGATTCCGTTGCTTTTGCTACGCTTCGAACAAACGGGCCTTGCGGAGGAACACAAAGCGTGCTGGCGGTTTACAACATAAAAGACATCACAAATCCGGTTCAGGTCGCTACTTATCCGGTTGGTGAGCCTTACGGCCTTGGTTATGATGATGACGTGCTTTATGTTTGCGACAAGCAAAGAGGATTGTTACTCTTCGATATTTCGCATCCATATCAACCAACGCTTATTAACATCAGCATTAATGATGGGTCTTATGTTGACGTGATCCCTTATCAAAACACTTTAATTTGCTGGACAACAACCGGTTTAATCTTGTATGATATTACCAACAACCGAAATCCAAAACTTATAAAAACTGTAGATTGAGAAGTAGAACATTTGTTACCATTTCTTTGCTGCTTGTAATCAGCACAAATACATTTTCCCAATCCACAAAGGGACTTGTGCCGGCAGAAGTTTTTCCACTCCAAAAAGGTATCACCGCACGCTTCAATTTCACCGGCCTTTTGGATGGATTTGATCAGAATATTTCTCTAGGAGGTGAAGACAGATTTGCTGACCATTGGTCGGCCGGAAGCGATGTCGCTTATATTTTTGCTTCCGGATATTTAGGTGAAAGCAAATCTTCGCATGGACTGATTTTACGGCCTTTTATCCGTTATTATCCCGAAAATGGCCGGTATGGCTTTTTTGAAGCAGGATTGCATTATAAATATGTTTCTTACAAAATAACCGACTGGGTAGAGAAAGATGTGGTGAATGGCGTGCCATCTTACCAGGAGTATAGCACCTTTCACTATCTTAAGAATGTCTATGAAGTCAACCTCAAAGCCGGTACTGCAGCGAATTTAAGCAGGAATAAAAAATTCCGTATAGAGTTTTATGGTGGACTGGGAGTCAGATTTAAAACACAGAAATCGGACAACGGTTCCTACAGCCGTACCCGTGGCTGGCTTGGTTCACTTTACAATCCCCGATATTCGACTTTGGTAATTCCAATTGGAATGCGACTTGTGTATGATTTGAAATAATTCCGGAACCTGCTGAAAAAAGCATAACGGTGATACAGAACAAAAGACTTCCTGTTGTTTCAACAAAAGAGCAAATAACTCATTTTTCTAGATGCATTTTGGGATCATTTTTTTCACATTTTACTGCAGTAAAAATTTTCAATAAATTCTTTTGAAAGGCGTGTCAAGAATCTCTTTATCGTTCCATATATTTAAACCTTTATTTTTACTTCTTAAAACAAATATCTTTTCATGAAATTTTTAATTCTGATCATGTCTGTCTCTATTTTATCTTCCTGTGATTCCAAACAAAAAATTGACCTGCTGGTTTATAATGCAACCATTTATACTGTTGATAGCAATTTCTCAAAAGCGGAAGCAATTGCCGTTGACAAAGGAAAAATAGTTGCTGTTGGTAATTCAAAAGTTCTACAGAATGAATTTGATGCAAAGGAAAAAATTGATGCACAGGGAAAGTTTATTTTTCCCGGTTTCATGGATGCGCACTCACACTTCCTGGATTATGGTCTTGGATTAAACCAGGCTGATCTTGTAGGCACAATAAGTTGGGATGATGTGCTCACTCGGGTGAAGAAATTTTCGGATGATAATAAAGAAGGATGGATCATGGGAAACGGTTGGGATCAAAACGATTGGCCTGTTAAGAATTTCCCTACTAATGAAAAATTAAGTGAGTTATTTCCAGACAGGCCGGTAATTCTGTCAAGAATAGACGGGCATGCAGCGATTGCAAATGATAAAGCACTGGAACTCGCTGGCGTAAAAGCAGGCGACAAATTAGAAGGCGGTGAAGTAGAAGTAAAGAATCGAAAGCTGACCGGAATTTTAATCGACAACGCTACAGGTTTGGTTTATTCAAAAGTGCCAAAGCCAACAACCGCCCAACTTACAGACGCTTTATTGGATGCACAAAAAAATTGTTTTGCCGCCGGATTAACAACAGTTTCGGATTGCGGTCTTGACTATTCAATGGCCTTATTGATCGACTCTCTTCAAAAAAAGAATGAGTTAAAAATGAAGATGTATGTCATGCTGACGGATTCTAAAAGAGATTATGATTTTCTTTTCAAGAATGGGAAAATAAAAACAGACCGTTTAAATGTGCGCGCTTTCAAATTATTTGCTGATGGCGCTTTGGGCTCAAGAGGCGCCTGTTTATTAAAACCATATTCTGATAAACCGGGATGGAGCGGATTTTTATTAAGTTCTCCGCAGCATTTTGACTCTTGTGCCAAGATCATTGCTGAGCACGGTTTTCAAATGTGTACACATGCCATCGGTGACTCGGGAAACAGAACTATGTTAGAAATTTATGCAAAATATTTAAAGGGGAAAAACGACCAGCGCTGGCGAATCGAACATGCACAGGTTGTCAACAAAGATGACTTTCATTATTTTGCAGATTACAACATCATTCCTTCTGTACAGCCGACTCATGCTACATCCGATATGTATTGGGCCGGCGATCGTTTGGGACAGGAAAGATTAAAATATGCCTATGCCAACAAAGAATTGATGAATGAAAACGGCTGGATTCCTCTTGGCACCGATTTTCCGGTTGAAGATATATCACCAATAAAAACTTTTTATGCTGCCGTTTTCCGCCAGGATGCAAAGGGCTTTCCTGCAGGTGGTTTTGAAATGGAAAACGCATTAACGCGTGAAGAAGCGATTCGCGGAATGACCATCTGGGCAGCAAAAGCCAACTTTGAAGAACATGAAAAAGGAAGTTTGGAAAAGGGAAAATTTGCAGATTTTGTAATGACGGATACAGATCTTCTGAAAGCTGATGAAAAAGATATATTGAGTACAAAAGTGCTGCTGACTTTTGTAAATGGAGAAAAGGTTTTTGAGAGAAAATAGAAATGAGCGGTATTTATTCGTTTGCTGGAAAATCGGTAAGGAAGTTAGTTATTAAATCTTAAACTTACTTTCGAATTCTGTCTTAGTGATGATTTTGAGTTTTGGATACTTTTTCTCTAAATTCTCTTTTTCATCTAAATTATCCCTGTCTCCAGTGGTAACGAAACCTGAATTGCTTTGAAGGGCAAGAGCTATTACATAATCATCATCAGAATCAGCAGCTATATAACGCTTGAGCGGATAAGTAAGAGAATAAGGGACTGTGATCTCTTTTATATTTTGACGGCTTCTCTTACATTAACTTCATATTTTTTAAGATGTGGGTACTGCAACACTTCTTTAAATTCTTCAATCAATTCGTCACATGCAAAAATGTTTATCTGATTTCTGGTTGCAACGTCTATTATAACCTGTTGCTGCTTAGTGATAAAGTAGCTTATTTAAATGTTGTTACCTAATACGAACCTGTTTACTCTCATATCAACCAGCGTTGGCTTTTCTTACTTCATGAACCCATGTATTTATTTGTTCCATAGTAGGCGCAGCAATCTTACTCTCATCATATTTTGCTACCGGAGGCAGCTTTTTATTACGATATTTTTTCAGCCGTAAATTTCTTAACAAGATTTCCTGTTCCAATTCGTTTAGTTTTTTTACTTCGTTTACTATTTTTTTTATAGCAGGACTCAATGTTTCTGCCATATAAAAAGTTTATAACAAAGTTACCTAAAATAAAGTCGGAAATGTCTGCCCAAAACAGTGTAATTCGTGAGCAAAAAATATGATAAAAAAAATGATAATTTCCTCACAAACTCACTGCATCAAACCCTCGTATCGACGCAATTAACCTACCTTTGCGCGAAATAAAAAAAATTAATGAATGAATTTGAAGGCTTAGGCCTAAATGAAAACCTCGTAAAAGCGGTTGAAGATCTTGGTTTTACTACCCCCACTCCCATCCAATCAAAAGCAATTCCCATCTTACTTTCAGGTACTACAGATTTTGTAGGACTTGCACAAACCGGAACAGGAAAAACGGCTGCTTTTGGATTGCCTTTATTACAATTAATTGATCCTTCTCAGAAATATCCTCAGGCATTGATCGTGTGCCCGACCCGTGAATTGTGTCTTCAAATTTGCAATGATATACTGGAATACAAAAAGTATTCAAAAAACATTATAGCTGAGCCGGTATATGGCGGCGCTTCTATTGTGATGCAAATACGTGCTTTAAAAAAAGGTGTTCATATTGTAGTGGCTACTCCCGGAAGATTGATCGACATGATCGAAAGAAAAGCAATTGATCTTGAAAAAGTAAAATATGTTGTTTTAGATGAAGCAGATGAAATGTTGAATATGGGTTTCAGAGACGATATAGATTTTGTTCTGAAAAATACTGTAAACCGTGAAAGCACCTGGCTTTTCAGCGCTACGATGCCTGCCGAAGTGAGAGCGATTTCTAAAAACTTCATGGATCATCCACAGGAGGTAACTGTCGGCAAAAAAAATACTGCAAACGTTAATATTGATCACCAATATTTTATTACTCCCGCTCATTCACGTTTTGAAACTTTAAAAAGGCTGGTAGATTTTAATCCCGGCATGTACGGAATTATTTTTACCCGAACAAAAATCGACGCACAGAATATCGCCGAAAAATTATCGAAAGAAGGTTACGACGTAGAATCATTGCACGGCGATCTTACCCAGCAACAACGAGACAGAGTGATGCATCGCTTCCGGGAAAAGGATCTACAAATACTCATTGCAACGGACGTGGCTGCACGCGGAATTGACGTGGAAGGAATCACACACGTGATCAATTATGAGCTTCCGGATGATATTGAAGTTTATACACACAGAAGTGGCCGTACAGCACGCGCCGGCAAAAGCGGAATTTGTATTTCCATCTGCCACAGCCGTGAATCATTTAAGATTCGCCAGCTGGAAAAAATGGTAAATGCACACTTTCATAAACTGGATATACCAAGTGGAAAAGATGTTTGTCGTAAACAGTTTTTTTATTTTATGGATAAGCTGATCAATACAGATATTTCCAATGGCGCTTACGAGACCTATATGCCTGACCTGGAAAAAAAATTCCAGGAAATGGATAAAGAAGAAGTACTGAAAAGAGTTGCTGCGCTTGAGTTTGACCATTTTTTAAAATATTATGAAAATGCAGAAGACCTGAATGCCAGGCAGGATTTTAGAGAAAAAAGAAGTGACAATAACCGGCGTGAGAATAGTGAAAGAAGAGAAAGGCCTTCCTTTCAGCGTGACGGCGGATTTACCAAATTATTTATTAATCTGGGTTCAAAAGATGGATTTTATAAAGCCAGCTTTTTGCAATTCATTCTTGACGAAAGCAACTTAAAAAAAGAAGTCTTGGGAAAGATTGACCTTCGTGAAATGAACAGCTGGGTAGAAGTTGATAAATCTGCCGCACCAAAAATGATTAAAAGCCTTGATGGCAAAATGCATAACGGCCGGCAAATAAGAATGAACGAAGCTGATGGCGGCGGCGGAAACAAAAGGCCGTTACGTGAAAACAGGCAACGCATTCCGGTAAGAGAAAGAAGATAAATGAATGGGCGAATAGTAAATACTGAGATGTGAATTGTTATTGGTGAATATCGAGTGCAGCTCGTATGCAAAGAATTTTTTCTTCTACAGCGAGACAATTTTAGAACTTTTGTCTTTGTATTTAATGCTGTCGTGAGAAAAAAAATAAGCTATTTTTCATTCTCCCCATGCTGTCACCATTACAAACCGAGCTCCTCCATGATTACGGTGTTCACCTAAATAAATTCCCTGCCAGGTGCCAAGCGCGAGTCGCCCGTTTTTAATTGGTATCATCAGTGAACAGCCAAGGATGGCGGCTTTCAGGTGTGCCGGCATATCATCATCGCCTTCATAATTGTGCACATAATTCGCATCATCCTCCGGAACAATTTTATTGAAAAAATACTCGAAATCCTTTCTTACTGTAGGATCAGCATTTTCATTGATGGCGAGTGAAGCAGATGTATGCTGAATAAAAACCTGGCATATTCCGGTTTTGAATTCAGCAATCTGCGGAAACGATTGTTCAATTTCAGAAGTGATCAGGTGAAAACCTCTTCTTCTTTCTTTGAGCCGGATTTGTTGCTGATAAATTTTCATAATTTTTTGAACGTGATGGCTTCAAAGTTAGAGATTTTCCAAAGGGAAATGAATTGAGCTGTGAAAGTACAATTAGAGCCAGGGTGAACAACCATTCATCATCAAAAAGTAAATCTGTTAAAGAAACTTAACATCAAATTTTTGAATCGGTAAATTTTACTCTTCAGTTTCAGAAAAGCCTTTTTAAGTGATGTTTTTTGACAAAATTCTTTTTACAATTCATATAAAAAGGCAGCTTCACTCCTACCATTAAACACTGTTTGCTTCTAAACGCTTGTCTGCTATCGTAATTTGCCTCCATTAATCATTTAAAAAATTATCAATCATGAAAACAATTATTATCTGCCTCGCAATGCTGTTTGCAGGTTCAGCATACGCTGGCCCTGACACTTATAAAACCGTTCTGAAAAATTTTAATGAAACTTTTCCGGAAGCTCAAAACATTAAATGGTATAATGGCACCAATTATTATGAAGTCAGTTTTATCGATAAGACTATTCCTGAAAGAGTTTATTATGACCAGGATGGAAAGGTCATCAGAACCATCCGGTATTATGATGAAACAAAATTAAACCCTTTTATTTCACAAAAAATTAAAGAAAAATTTAGAAATAAATCCATCAAAAGCATCACCGAATTACAGGAAGACGACGGCATACTTTACCAGGTGATTTTGCAGGACAATAAGCATTTGTATGTGGTAAATTGTAATAGTTCCGGTGAAATGTATCTGCAGCATAAATATATAAAAGGATGAGTTTTAGAAAAATAAATTGCCAGTAACTTCTCGGGACGAAAACTCCGTCACTGCCTTGAAACAGGTATTAAATTTTAATAATTATATAAGCGGAAATTGAAAAAATAAACATTAAAATAACTTGCATTACCAAATGGGCATGCAAGTTATTTTATAAATCAAAACCAGGTTTATGCTGAAAACCGTTATAATTGAAAACACGAAACAAGATGACAACAAAGTATCCTGGCTACTGAATAATTCGAAAGAGTTTCGAATTGAAGCAATACTTGGTTCTGTTTCCCAGTCAATCGATTATTTTTCTGAAACCAGGGAGCAGGATATTATTTTCGCGGACGTTGAATTGCAGGATGGCAAAGCGTTTGAAATTTTTACTATGGCGATCATTAACAGCGCCGTTGTGTTTACCACTACTTATCAAAAATGTCTTGTAGATGCGATGGATTTGAGTGGTATAAAATATTTATTAAAACCATTGAATAAATTATCTCTTGACAAATCATTGATCATGCACGATGTGATGGCTGATCATTTTCTTATGAACCGACATTCATCATACAAAGTGATCGAGTATTTAAATGAAAAGAAAAAAAGACGAATGATCGTAAGGAAAGGGAATGAAAACATCCTGATGAAACCCGAAGATATTGCCTTTTTTAGCTCTGAAAATAAAACCGTTTATGCCTTTGACACGGCGGGGAAAAAATATGTAGCTGATAAAAATCTGTGCGAGCTCGAACAGCAACTTGATCCCGATGTTTTCTTTAGAATAAACCGGCAGCATATCGTCAATGTGAATTTTGTAAAAAGTTACCGGAGTTTTGAAAAAGTAAAATTGCAGGTAGAATTGAAAACGCCTGTGATTTGTAATCAAATGATCGTAAGTAAGGAAACCGCACCTTCATTTCGGAGATGGATCATGGGAGAATGAGACAGCGAAATTTCTATTGAAAATAAAAACACAAAAGCCGAATATTTGTCCCTTTACTGCACTTTTTGAAACGATCAGCAATAAAATAATCTCATTAAAAAAGCCGTCCCTTTTTGAGAACGGCTTTTTTTAATTCAATTGCAAAAATTAACCTAAATAAGCTTTTAAAGCGCTGCTGTATCTTGCTTTTTGCAAACGTTTAATCGCTCTTTCTTTGATCTGGCGGATTCTTTCTTTTGTAAGATCATATTTCTGACCGATCTGTTCGATGGTAACACCATTTTCTCCGTCAAGGCCAAAATATGCATTTACGATTTCAGCTTCCCGCGGACTCAATGATTTCAACACGCGACGGATTTCATTTTTCAATGAATCGTGCATTACGTCTTCATCAGTTTCGCCTCCACCTTTCAAAAGATCGCCCATCGCAACATCTTCTGCTTCATGAACAGGCGCATCTAAAGAAGTATGCCTTGTGTTGCTCTGAAAAATATTGTTGATCTCAGTTTCGCTCATCTCCAGAATTTCTGAAAGTTCTTCTGTAGATGGTTCCCTTTCGTGTTCCTGCTCAAAAGCCATATAAGCTTTATTTGCTTTGTTATAAGTGCCAATTTTGTTTTGAGGCAGCCGGACTAATCTGCCCTGCTCTGCCAACGCCTGTAGTATAGATTGGCGAATCCACCACACAGCGTATGAAATAAATTTAAAACCTTTGGTTTCATCAAAGCGTTGTGCCGCTTTAATTAATCCGAGGTTGCCCTCGTTAATAAGATCGCTCAATGACAAACCCTGATGCTGATACTGTTTTGCAACTGAAACTACGAAACGTAGATTGGCTGTTGTGAGACGCTCTAAAGCCCTCTGGTCGCCCATTTTGATTTTCTGTGCTAAAATAGTTTCCTCCTCAGGAGTAATCATCCCAATTTTAGAAATTTCCTGCAAATATTTTTCAACCGCTTGTGAATCACGATTGGTAATTTGCGTAGCAATTTTAAGTTGCCTCATTTTTTATATTTAATAGTTATTAGACAATTTTAATTGGGGAAACGTTACAAAAGATATGTTAACTACCGTCATTTTGTAAAACATTTGCAAAGTTACAACCTACAATTGAAATTCCATAACGTTTTACTTAAATAAATAGTTGAAAAAGAATATTTTATCATTCCTGTGATTTTTTTTAACAGTTTTCCCCTGATAATTTAATTTAAGATTAAAATTTTAATTTCGCTTTATGATAGAATACCGTTCAGACACTTTTACCAAACCAACTCCGGGAATGCTGCAAACAATGTTCCAGACTCAAGTCGGAGATGACGTATTTAATGAAGATCCTTCTGTAAATACCTTACAATCAATGCTTGCACAAAAGTTTGGGATGGAAGCCGGCCTTTTTTGCCCAAGCGGAACTATGACCAATCAAATCGCCATAAAGTGCCACACCGATCCGGGCGGAGAAGTAATCTGCGACAAAATGAGCCATGTTTATATTTACGAAGGCGGCGGAATCGCTTTTAACTCACTTTGCCAGGTGAAGCCAATTGAAGGCGACCGCGGCAGAATTAAGGCAACGCAGGTAACAGATTCGATCAATCCGAATGACATTCATAAAGCAAAAACGCAGTTGGTAAGCCTGGAAAATACTGCAAACCGAGGTGGCGGGAGCTGTTATCATTTTGCTGATATTCAGGAAATTAAAGAGGTATGTTTGGAAAATAAATTGAAGTTGCACCTCGATGGTGCCCGCTTGTTTAATGCAATTGTAGCAAAAGATGAAAATCCAAAAGATTATGGAAATATTTTTGATAGCATCTCCATTTGTCTCAGTAAAGGGCTGGGTGCGCCGGTCGGAAGTGTGTTATTGGGCACAAATGATTTTATCCAAAAAGCACGTCGTGTAAGAAAAATTTTTGGAGGTGGAATGCGGCAGGCAGGATATATGGCAGCTGCCGGAATCTACGCTTTAGAAAATAATATTGACCGACTGGCTCTAGATCATCGTCATGCAAAAGAAATTGCACAGGCTTTGTTAAAAAAAGAATTTGTTGGCGAAATGATGCCGGTGGAAACAAATATTATCATTTTCCAGGTAAAAGGAAACTACACGGCGAAAACATTAACGGAAGAATTTAAGAAACATAATATACTCGTTACCGCCATTTCACCCTCACAAATTCGGATGGTGTTGCACTTGGACGTGACAAAAGAAATGGTTGAAGAAACAATAAAAGTAATTGAAGGCCTTTGAAAGAAATAAGCGGTTTCAGTTTTCGGAAACTATTCCGTTAATTTAAGCGGCCTCAAAGGATGCGATTTATTGAATTCAGACAAGTAAGAATTATACGTGAAATAAATTACTTTTTCTGACACCGGGCACACAAAAATGGCAATACTTTCATCCGACTCGTTCTTTATTCCTTTTATTACATTGTGCACTTTCTTTATTACCGGCTTTACCATTTCTTCCGGGTATTGATTCAATAATTCGGCTTCTTCTTCTTTTACGCGATCCGCTAATATCTTTTCAAGAACACCTTTATTTTTCATCTGCGGTTCAAAACGGATAAAAATAGAAATTCTTGGATTGTGCTGCTGATCCTCTGACAAAGGATTGCGATTGAGAGGAGAATGAAGATCTTTATTCACTGCTTTTTAAATTTTTTCAAAATTAAATTCTAACAACTGTCAAATGAATGAGGATAAACAGAGTAAAATTTGACATTGCTCATGTTTATTTTGCCATTCACCTCAACATTTTTTTTACTTTTTTTAAATTTCATTCATTTTCGTGTGAATAATTTGTAGTTTTCAACACCCAACTGATCAACCAATTTTCAATTTATGCACACACAACACAATTATCAATTAAGTGTAAAATGGACAGGCAACACCGGAACTGGAACTTCAGCTTATAGAGAATATGAAAGAAGTCACGTCATAACCGTTCAAGATAAACCGGATATTTTGGCTTCTTCAGATCCGGCATTTCGTGGTGACAAAACAAAACATAACCCGGAAGAACTTTTATTGGCTGCTCTTTCCTCCTGCCATATGCTTTCGTACCTGCATTTGTGTGCGGTATCCGGAGTTATTGTTACCGATTATATTGATCATGCCACTGGGATTATGGAAAATACTCCTGATGGTGGTGGTCATTTTTCAGAAGTAACTTTAAATCCAATCGTTACGGTAACAGAAAATTCAACGACAGAAAAAGCAAACGAACTGCATAAAAAAGCGAATGAATTGTGTTTTATTGCCAGCTCGGTAAACTTCCCGGTTCATCATCACCCGATTTGCAGGATAAAAGGTGGGCTTTAAAGAAAAATACACATCGACATAAAGTTTTTGCCGTATTCATTTTTGTATGAAAACAAGAAACATCGTAATTATATTTTCTCTTTGTTTTTTTGCTTGTAAAAGCAAACCCGCAACTCCTCAGGAAAAGTTTGATAAAATAAGATGGTCGACCATGAGCGGCACTGAATACCCATACAGAAACCGGATGCTGAAAGACCTGATTGCCAATTACAAACTGAAAGGATTAAAAAAAGACGAAGTTGAATATCTGCTCGGAGCACCGAATCACAGATAGTGGCTACCTTTTCTATCTGGTAGATCGCACTATGATTGCAGGCTTTTTTACGCTTCATACTAAAACACTTGTGATAAAGTTAGACCCTGACAGCACAGTTGAATGGAGAAAAATCCATGAATAATGTAAAAAAAATACAAGGGAGTCATACTGCGGCGTTATCCACATTTTCTGAATATCTTTTTATCTGAATAAGCTTGTATGGATTGTAATTTGAGTTCCAATAAAAAAACTTATGGAAACTAGAATAAGAAATACAATTGTTTTTATGCCGGATGACAGCCTCATGGAAGTGAGTTATTATTGTTCGGACGCAATGCTAAAAGAAGATGAAAAAATGGTAGTGACACAATTAATTATCCAGTTGGATGACTGCCTCTGCAGTTTAAAAATAGATCGTGCATTTTGTACAAATAAAAATACGCTTGAACGAATAGTTCATAATAAAGTGATCAACACAAAAGGACATTTGTGTTAGGTTTCAGCCAACGAATAAATAGTGCGTTTTAAGATTAAAATAAAGGTTGCCATCTTAAACAAAGCTGGCAACCTTTATTTTAATTAATGTGTACCGGTAGAATCTGCGGGAGCGCCCTGGCCGATCAAATCCATAAACTGATTCAATTTAGGTGTGATAATAATTTCTGTGCGCCTGTTTTTTGATTTTCCATCAGGAGTATCATTGCTGGCAACAGGATTGTATTCACCACGTCCGCCGGCAGTGAGGCGTTTCGGATCTACACCAAAACTATTTTGCAGTGCCTGTACCACTGAGGATGCCCTAAGCGCGCTCAGGTCCCAGTTGTTGCGAATGTTAGGCTTTGAAATAGGAACATTATCTGTATTTCCTTCTATCAACACGTCATAGTCTTTATAGTCAGTGATGATCTTCGCAATTTTTGCCAAAGTACTTCCCGCCTTATCCGAAATTTCATAACTACCGGATTTGTAAAGCATATTGTCCGAGAGAGAAATATAAACCACTCCTTTCAGCACCTTCACATCCACATCCTGCATTTCGTCCTTGCTGAGAGACCTTGTGAGATTATTGGTGAGAACCATATTCAAAGAATCGCTTTTGCTTTTGGAAGCGATCAGCTCCTGTATATATTTGTTTGATGAATTAATCTCATCTACGAGTTTGGAAACATTTACATTACCCTGGCTTGCCGAGGTAAGACATTTGTCCAAAGCAGCTTGAAGTGATTTCACATGTTCCAACTCCGCATTTATTCTATCCTGCAATCCTGAAATCTGAACAGTTGCCCTGTCTAAATTGCTTTTACATTGTTCGCCATCGCGTGTAAGCTGGCTGTTAGTAGCCTGGAGGCTATTATAGCTGGACTGCAATGCATTAAATTTTTTGGTACTTACACAACTGCTGATAATTAACATCGCTGACGCGGCAGTGATTATACTAAAACTAATTTTCACGTTTAATAAATTTTTAAATTAAAGATTAAGAAAGTATTAATAAAATATTCGCCAAGATAATGATTTTTCTGCCTTTTACACTTCAATAAAAGAAATGCTTGGTATATCAAGAAGAAATAACATTTTTTCAATCGGCTAAATTTGGCAAAACGAAATCAAACAATTTCAGGTAAAAAATCTGCAAGTGATTCTTATGGAAATAAAATAAGATTATGATGTTTTTGTTCTT
>JAICYZ010000210.1 GCA_025933935.1 Chitinophagaceae bacterium | reverse complement strand
CAAAATATCATGGCAAAAGTGACAGATGTGTTTTTAAATGGCACTATCGGAAATGTGGTGTTTTACCGCCGCCTGGGCACCAACTGCGCGCGGTCAAGGGCATTGCATGTGAAGCAATCGGCAGCAACGAAAATAAGATCGGCACGAGCCCTGCGGCAATGAAACTCATACAATAGACACCAGTTCTTCATTCAATTCCTCAATTATCTCATCCGTCTTCTCCCCAAACAATTGCCACATCTGTCAGAATTAGGATTTTCAAGATTGAAAGATTATAGGATTTCAATCCTTTTATCCTTAAATCCTTACATCATAATTCAGACTCTTTACGCCGTTCCTTATACCGATACCACCGTTGCCGCACAGGTGCTGGAGTTCCATGTGAACACGCCTTCGCAAAGCCTTGTGGTTACTGCTGCGCAGCTCATCTATAAAAGATTTGAATACAATACCTGGGTGCAGATCAATAAGGAGGCCTTTATGCCTGCCGGGGTGGTTGATGTGCGGTATGTGGGTTAAAAATTTGAACTGGTCGATTGGGGCACCGGTCATGGAGCAGGATATTTCCCCGTGAGCGTGTCGAAGAAGGACATCGTTTGTCCCCTCGTTTATAAAACACCCTGTTCCCGATCCTTCCCGTGATCTGTAAATTAATTTGTGATGGCATATTAATAAATTCTACAATGATAATTAAAGCATCTTTCCTGCTGGTTGAAGAATAGATACTCCTTCGTCTTAAGTATGGCAGCTTCATAGCATAGCTGTAACATCGCCCACTCAAGTCCCGCATATTCCGTACTTAACCTGGTGTTCTATGCAAGGAAACCCGTGTGAAAACGTATGGAGGTAGCAGTTTCGTGTTGCTGGAAGAGACGTATATTTTTGAATGTTCAAAGTTCAAGACAGTTCAAGTTTAAAGTTTGAGATTCAAGGTTCAATGTGTCTTTTCATTGTATTATTCTTAATTCGGGCTACGTTCTACTATCATTCTTCCAGGTAATTCAAATCCTTATTAAAGCTTTCTTTCAATTGCGTGAGTGCAAATATGGCGATTGCCGAAAGCAGGAATATCATAATGTAACCGGCTGTAATAATATTAAAACGGTGCACAAAAAATTCAAACAAAAAAGTGCTGGGTATCAATGCGCCCCTTACAAAATTGGGCGCAGTAGTAGTAACCGTAGCGCGCAGATTTGTTCCGAATTGTTCGGAAGAAATCGTAACAAACGTAGCCCAGTAGCCCACTGCCAATCCCATAAAAAAAGCGAGCCAGTGAAATTTTTGCTGCGTAATTCCCGTGCTGGATAAGTACCATACAGAACTAATAATAATCATTATCTGGAAAATAAAAACTGCCAGCTTTCTGGATTTGGTCATTTGCGCCAGCAATCCTGCAAACAGATCACCGAGAGAAATACCAATGTAAGTAAACATGATTCCTACACCGGCACTCAGCGTTTCCGGCGCACCTAAGGCTTTTCCAAATTCCGGTGCCTGCGTTACAAAAATCCCGACTACAAACCAGATGGGAAGGCCGATAAGCAAACAATATAAATAGCGCAAAAACCTTTCGCGGTTAGAAAACAACATGCTGAATTTGCCTTTTACAATTTTTTTATCAGCCACATTTTTATATAACCCGGATTCAAAAGTTCCGACACGAAGCGCCAGCAAAAAAATGCCAATTCCACCGCCCACCAGATAAGCATTTCTCCAATCAAAATGTTTAGCCACATAGAAAGCAACGATAGCACCAAGTACGCCAACAACGGCAACCATCATCGTTCCATAACCGCGTTTATTTTTATGCATGCTTTCACTTACCAGTGTAATTCCTGCTCCCAATTCTCCCGCAAGGCCCACACCAGCAAGGAATCGCACAATCGCATAACTGTTGATATTTGTTACATAAGCATTGGCCATATTGGCAAAAGAATAAAGAAGAATGGAACCAAAAAGTACTTTGATTCTGCCGAATTTATCACCAATAATTCCCCAGATTAATCCGCCGAGCAAGAGGCCGCCCATTTGCATATTCAACACATATTCTCCACCGGTTCGCATCGCCGCTTCCGGAATACCGATGTCATGAAAGCTCTGAATTCTTACAATGGAAAAAATAACCAGATCATAGATATCTACAAAATAACCAAGAGAAGCAACGATTACAATGAAGATTACATTTTTACGGGAGCCCGGCGCAGTGTTCATCTAAATATTTTGAAAAAATAAAACTAAATATTTATTGTGAAGAAAAATAATAAACTCCCTTCGTTTCTCCCACGGTTTTTTGTGATGCTATTTTTTTATTATTTTTTGGGCAATGAACATTTTGTTCTTCAGGCTTCCTTTTCGGAACGCTTTATTTAGCCTGAAAGCATAAAAATGAAAGATGAGTTTCACTTTCAAATCTTTAAATGCTAAGGATGAATCAGTGCATTACTTTCAGGAAAAAGGAATCGCCATTATTTATTGCTTTGCTGAACTGGTACAGAAGATTGACAGAAAGGTATAGTCAACAAAAAATCATTGTACCTTAAATGAAACGTTTAATTTTACACGTCAAAAATTAAATGTAAGAGGTTTGATAGAAGATAAAAGCATGAAAGAGCAATTTCTAAAAGACATTTTTTTAAAGCAGCAGCAAAAAGAACAGGTTCCTTCTAATGAAGTCATTGCAGATTGGGCATTGAGACTTATCTGTGTTCTATACCCTGAATTGTCCAAATGCAGTTATCCAACAATTGAAGAAATTAACGATGAACTTCAAAGGCTTGAAAAAGAACTGATTCGAATGCTCGATGCCACAAGAGCCTGTATTGATTGTGATCATGTTGCAGTAAGTAAAGATTTTTTCAGCCACTTGCCTGAGCTGTACCGCATGCTCAATACAGATATTGAAGCGATTGAACAAGGCGACCCTGCAGCAAGAAGTGAATTTGAAGTAATCCGCGCTTATCCGGGATTTTATGCACTTTGTTTTTATAGAATTGCACACACACTTTATTTGCAGAATGTTCCTCTTTTGCCCCGCATTCTTACAGAATTTGCACATAGCAAAACCGGCATTGATATTCATCCGGCAGCCGAAATTGGTGAATACTTTATGATTGATCACGGTACAGGAATTGTCATCGGTGAAACCACTGTTATCGGAAGACAGGTGAAAATGTACCAGGGTGTTACATTGGGTGGATTGAGCATCAGTAAAAGCATGGCCATGCAAAAACGCCACCCGACTATTGAAGACAATGTGGTTATTTATTCCGGCGCTACCATTTTAGGCGGCGACACGGTTGTAGGTGAAGGATCAGTGATTGGTGGAAATGTATGGCTTACCCAATCTGTACCGCCGGGATCGCTGGTATTTCAAAATCCGGAAATAACGATCGTAGAAAATAAATTTATCAATAATAATGTATAAAAAATGGCCACTATTTTAGATACTGTAGGCAACACCCCAATGGTGGAACTGACAAGAATGAACAAAAACAGATCAGTAAAAGTGTATGCAAAGCTGGAAGGAAATAACCCCGGAGGAAGTGTAAAAGACCGCCCGGCTTTGAATATGATCCGAAGCGCTTTGGAACGTGGCGACATTAAAAAAGGTACAAAACTGATAGAAGCAACGAGTGGAAATACGGGTATTGCAATGGCTTTGATGGCAGGCCTTTTTAATTTGGAAATAGAGTTGGTGATGCCCGAAACTTCTACCCGCGAACGCGTGCTGACCATGAAAGCATATGGCGCAAAAGTAACCTTGCTGGAAACCATGGAAGGAAGCCGCGATTATGCTGAAGAAAAAGCGGCAAGTGGTGATTATTTTCTTCTGAACCAATTTGCCAATCCTGATAATTCGAAGGCACATTATAAAACGACTGCACCGGAAATATGGAGAGATACCAACAAAAGCATTACGCATTTTGTAAGTGCAATGGGCACTACGGGAACAATCATGGGCTGCTCAAAGTTTTTTAAAGAACAAAATCCTTCCATACAAATTGTTGGTTGCCAACCAACGGAAGGGTCTTCAATTCCCGGCATTCGCAGATGGCCGGCAGAATATGTACCCAAAATATTTGATCCCAAAAAAGTGGACCAGGTGATGGATATTTCTCAGCAGGAAGCGGAAGAAACATGCAGGCAACTTGCGAAGCAGGAAGGAATTTTTGCAGGCGTCAGCAGCGGCGGAGCAGCAGCGGCGGCACTCAGATTGGCCAATGAATTGAAAGAAGGCGTAATCGTATTTATCGTTTGTGATCGCGGCGACCGGTACCTGAGCAGTGGTTTGTTTGAGTAAAAAAGAAAAAGTGAAAACCGACAGTGCAATAGATAGATACCAAAATAAAAATTAGGATTATTCTTTTCTTTACTGAACATGGTTAAGCTTAGCTTTAATAGGTAAACAAAAAGTTGATACAGTTATATTTGACATATTAATCAATCTTCCACACGATGTCCGCCTTTCAATTATCAAAGCAGCAAATAGAAACCTATCAAAATGATGGCTATCTGATTGTAAAAAAATTTTTGCAGAAACAGGAAGTAGATAAGTTATACCAAATCGCAACAGGCAATGATGCGTTACGAAAACATGCTTTTGATTTAAATGACCTGTCAGGAAAAAAAACAAAACTTACCTTGTGGTACACTCCCGGAAATGATGCTTATGGCTTACTTACAAAAAGTGGGCGAATGGTAAATTCTGTTGACAAATTAATGGAAGGTAAAAGTGCGGTTTGTCATTTTCATAGCAAGCTTATGCAGAAAGAACCAAAGGTTGGAGGTGCGTGGGAATGGCACCAGGACTATGGATATTGGTACAAGAACGAATTTTTATTTCCCGACCAAATGATATCTGTGATGATTGCAATTACTGAAGCAAATAAAGAAAACGGATGCCTGCAGGTGATAAAAGGCTCACATAAAATGGGACGCATCGAACATGGTTTTGCGGGCGAGCAAATAGGCGCATCACAACATTATGTGGATCTTGCTTTAAAAACAATGGAATTAATTTATGTAGAAATTGAAGCAGGCGATGCCTTATTTTTTCACAGTAATTTATTACACCGCTCAGAAGCGAATCTTTCGGACAGGCCCCGCTGGTCCTTGATTTCGGTTTATAACAGAAGCAGTAACATTCCATACAACGAACCCTCGCAATCTGCAACGATTCCTTTGAAACCAGTGCCTGATAACGCATTGATGGAATGGAAAGCAGAAGAGATTGGAACGGATGCACATTTTCTTGAAAAAGAAAAAGATGAAGCGCTTAAATAACTGCGAAAGAAAAACTTTATTGAATGGCGCCATGAATTAAATAAAAACCACAAATAGCAACCTTTAAATTTATCTTCTTTTATTGCCGTTTCGTTTAACAAAGAACCCTTTTATCTACATCTTCCTCTAAATCTTCAATATTAATCGCCGCTTTTCCAGCCAACCGGTGATTAAAACAATAACGAGGGCAAACACAAGTGATTTGATAACTCCGGCCCATCCGGTTCTGATAATTAAAGGGAGATGAATGCCGATGATGGATAAAAAAATGGCTTCATGCAGATAGGGAAGCAGGTAGCAGGTAAGTGTACTGGTTCCGGCTGGTTTTATGGCTTTGAACCAATTCTCTTTTCCTTTTTTATCCACTAAAAATATTAAAAACGCAAAAGCAAGAATGCTGATGGCTGAGCAAATGGTTGTCCATGAAGGTGTGGCTCTTATTTTTGAAATACCCCACAGCGGCCTCGTTGCAAATCCAAAAACAAACAGCATCACTGCAATTAAAATCAAAATGATTTCAATCCTTATTGTTTTTTCAGAAAACTTCCGGTATAAAACAGCACAGATGACGCCCAATATCGTAATAGAAGAATTGGATGCATTTCCAAGCCCGAAAGAAGGAATCCAATGCGCGATTGCATCTGGAAACAAAGGCCCATTGAGCATTACAATGGAATTGATGAAGACGAAAAAAATAAAGAACGCAACAAGTGGAACCAATCTTTCACCACCAAATAAAGATATAGTGGCGCAGGCAAAATATGCCCATCCGATCAATCCCAATATCCCCCACCAATGAGGCTGCATCCAGATAATTCCATGAGGTGAATTCCCTTTATAAACTGCCGCCATTACAATGAGAATTGCGATGCCTAAGATTTGCAACCAGCGCATCTTTTTGCTTTTTCCTTTTGGATAATCCATCCAGATCAGGAAGAAAGAAACCGTAACTAATATCACCCAGATAGATCGCGGCAACAACGACTGATTGCTGTAGTTTTCCATGTTCATTTGAAAAAATCCCATAACTATAAGGGCAACGGAACGAAATACGATATGGCGAAAAATAAGTGCACGTGATTGTCCACGTTCAAGCCTGCTTTGCTGACTATAAGGAATAGACAATCCGACAATAAATAAAAAAGCAGGAAAAATTATATCAGCAAAACCCATGGCATCCGCCTTTCCAGGAGCGTGTTCCAGCCATGTGGGAATACTTTTATCCGTCCACAAATCATTTACAAAAACCATGAAGTACATGGTAAGAGCACGGATGACATCAATGGAAGCAAGTCTTCGTTTCATCATCATGTTATTTATTCACATTCATTACCGAAAAAACTTTTCTAAAGCAATCTGCCTGGCCGCGGTTGAAAGAATTATTGGTAGAATCAGTCGCGTAAAATTCTTTCAGAAACATATCATTGCGGCTCCAGATTGTTTGAAGGATCCCCTGGAAACGTTCTTTCATT
>JAICYZ010000322.1 GCA_025933935.1 Chitinophagaceae bacterium | reverse complement strand
TACGTATTTGTGTTTTTACCTTCTGCTGAACCCATTTATCAAAAAAAGAAAAGATATTTCCACCACTGTACAAGACAAGTTTGTGTTGCACAGCGCTTGAGAGCAAAAAAAAACTCATCTGACAGAATCAGATGAGTTAATATATTTTAAACCTGAACACCGGTTTTATTTGTTTATTAAAACTTGAGTCTGTCTTATCTTTCCCCACAATTGTGAAGTTGGAATTAGCACCTTTTAATGTTTTTAAAACCATTTTAGGTTGCCAAGGCGTCAACGGGCCATTCCCTCTGCCTTTCTTGATAAGTGAATCACAAAGAACTGGCGCAAAGTTGAGTGCCGGATTTTAATTTGCCAAATTTTTTTTGATTAAAAGCGACATTCCCGCTTGCAGCAAAGCAACAAATAATAAAGATTTGCATTTTCTTAAGACAACTTTCAAGATTCTCTTTTAAAAAATTTTATTCCGTATTTCACAATTCATATACTTTCTGATTATTGCATATATAGTAACTTTGACCTCCTAATTTTTTGAGATGAATGACATTGCTATTGCTCCGCAAAAACTAACTTCCAAAGATTTTATGACAGACCAGGAAGTGCGTTGGTGCCCGGGTTGTGGAGATTATTCTATTTTGGCACAGGTACAAAAAGTGTTTCCAACTTTGGGAATTCCGAGAGAAAATTTTGTAATCATTTCCGGAATTGGCTGCAGCAGCCGCTTTCCTTATTATATGAATACTTTTGGAATGCATAGTATTCATGGCCGCGCAACAGCTATTGCCAGTGGATTAAAAGCCAGCCGCCCGGAATTGAGTTTGTGGATCGTAACCGGCGATGGTGATTCTTTGAGCATTGGTGGCAATCATACCATTCACTTGCTCCGCCGCAATTTTGACGTGAATGTGTTGCTTTTTAATAATGAAATTTATGGTTTGACCAAAGGCCAGTATTCTCCTACCAGCAAACAAAGAAAAATCACAAAAAGCTCTCCGGTTGGAAGTATTGATCATCCTTTTAATCCTGCTGCACTTGCCCTTGGTGCTGATGCTACTTTTGTTGCAAGAACCATGGACAGGGATCCAAAACATCTGCAGGAAATGCTTTTAAGATCTGCGCATCATAAAGGTTCTTCCTTTTTGGAAATTTATCAGAACTGCAATATTTTCAATGATGGGGCTTTTGAAATCTTTACGGATAAAAAAACGAAATCAGAAGAAGCGATTTTCCTGGTTCACGGTCAGCCTTTGATATTTGGCGCTGAAAAAAATAAAGGCATCCGGCTAAACGGATTAACGCCGGAAGTTGTCGAATTAGGTGGAACCATTAGTGAAAATGATTTGTGGATTCACGACGAAAAGGATTTTTACAAGGCACAAATACTTACCCGGATGTATGACGATCCTAAATTAGCACATCATTTCCCCCGGCCCTTTGGCGTTTTTTACGAAACAGAAAGGCCTTGCTATGAAGATATTATGCAACGGCAAATTGAGGATGCTCAGTCTCAAGGTTTGGGAGATTTAGATAAATTATTACGCGGCAGAGAAGTTTGGACGATCTTGGAGTAATAAAATCAGTTTTTATTATTCAAAAAGACAAAAGGTTTTAAATGCCTTTGACCTAACGTTTCCTTTACTAATTTATGATTCGACGAAATCCTGTACTTGTTTATATTCACCACCTCGAAAGACGTAACCAGGTTATCTATTTTTTCCACATAAAATAAAAGTTCGTGAAGAAGTTCTACTTCATGTTCGATGGCTTTTTGATTGGATTTTTCTTTGAACAACACCAACAGATCACGATTGAATTTGTCCATTTTGATTAGGATTTAGTAACCGACCATGCCGCTTTCAGCTGGACAACCGCATTTACTTTTGCGGGAAGCACTGCAGCTCATCGCAAGAACAGATACAATTACCAATAAAATCAACAAGGACCGGTTTAAGTTTTTCATTAAAATATAATATTGATTTAATAGTCGAATAAATTGAGATTAACCCTCTATATTTATTTTTATAGAAAAGCCATCAAAATTCATAACACCAAATTAAACTATTTTCACGAATAAATATTGTAAAGTTTTTGAAAAAAGAAAAAATTTTTAACAATCCGCATAATGAAATCAGGATCCTTATCGCTCCGCTCGACTGGGGGCTTGGACATGCAACACGTTGTATTCCAATTATTAAAGAATTCATTCTTCATGGTTGTCATGTGTTCATTGTTGCTGATAAAAAAAATTTCTCCTTATTAAAAAAAGAATTCCCTTCCACAGTATTTTTACGCTTTCCGGGATACGAAATTGAATACAGTTACTCAAAAAGATTTTTTGGTCTGAAATTATTATACCAGTTTCCAAAAGTCATTTTTAAAATATTTAATGAAAAAAAGTGGCTCGCGAAAATCATTAAACAGCATTCCATAGACGCAGTAATTTCTGATAACCGCTTTGGGATGTACTCTAATAAAATCCCTTCGGTTTATATTACGCACCAGCTTTGTATCAAAACCGGAAACCGCCTCACAGAAGCCATTGCACAGAGCATTCATTATTTTTTTATCAAAAAATACAAATATTGCTGTGTCCCTGACTTTAAAGAAAATGGACTGGAAGGAGCACTTTCTCAACCCAAAAAAATTCCTTCGAATGTTGTTTATATTGGGCCGTTGTCCAGGTTTAAACCTATATCAAACGTAGAAGAAATTTACGATCTGCTGGTTACCATTTCAGGCCCTGAGCCTCAGCGAACTCTTTTTGAAAATCAAATTTTGAAACAATTACAAACTTTCTCGGGAAAGGTTTTTCTGATTCGTGGCCTTCCTTCCGAAAGCAGTATTCCTGCCGCTTTTGGGGGTTCTATAAAAACGGAGAATCATTTTCCGGCAAACGAATTGAATAAGATCATTGCGCAATCCAAAATGATTATCAGCAGAAGCGGCTACACCAGTGTAATGGATTTTGCTTTGATGAAAAAAAAGGCGATTTTAATTCCCACACCCGGACAAACCGAGCAAGAATACCTTGCAAAATATCTTTTAGAAAAAAGATATTTTTTTTCAACAAAACAAAAAGATTTTTCTGTAAAAAATGCATTGGAAAATTGTGAATCATTCAGCTTTAAAACGATCGATTTATCTGATGAAAAATATAAGCAAGTGATTGGCGAATTTGTGCTCTCCTTAAAATGCCGCAATTTTGCAATTCAATAAAGTGTTTTGAATTCTACATTAAAAGCGCATCTGGGGCTACTGGGGACGAATCTTTTTTTTGCAACGAACTATAGTGCCATCAAATATTTCACTTCGCATCATTATGCAGGGCCATTGGGAATAAATATCATCCGCGTGGGTGTAAGCCTCGTTCTATTCTGGATTTTATTTTTATTTAAACGGCCTGAAAAAAGAATCGAGAAAAAAGATTTTCCTGCGTTGATTTTATGTACGCTAACCGCCATTGCACTCAATCAATTGCTTTTCATCCAGGGACTATCTCTCACGTTTCCGATTCACGCGGCGCTGTTGACTTTAATAACGCCAATCCTCATCACTATTATTGCCGCGAGAATTTTGCACGAGGGAATAACGATTGCCAAAATGATCGGATTATTACTTGGGGCGATGGGTGCGGTTTTATTAGTTAGCCACAGAGAAATTACACCACCCGGTGAAAACGCACTTTTTGGTGATATTCTCGTTATCCTCAGCGCGGTCGCTTATACATTTTATTTTATTTTGGTAAAACCGCTGATGGATAAATATTCAGCCATACAGGTGATACGTTGGATCTTTACTTTTGGTTTTATAATGACTTTGCCGTTTTGTTATACAGAATTTACAGAAATTACCTGGCAACTTTTTGCTTTCAAAGACTGGTTCTTTTTGTTCATGGTGGTGGTGCCGGGAACTTTTTTTGCTTATGTTTTTAATGTTTATGGGATACAAAAATTAAGCGCTTCAAAAGCGGGCGCATACATTTATTCACAACCGGTTTTTGCAGTTATTATTGCCATTATTTTTTTGAAAGAATATTTGTCCTTTTATAAAATAGTTGCGGCTTTGCTGATC
>JAICYZ010000211.1 GCA_025933935.1 Chitinophagaceae bacterium | reverse complement strand
TCAATCGGGAGCGATGAGCGCACAGCAAATTTCTGATGGCGTAAAATCTCATTTATAAAAAGGAGTAATTTTGACGTTATTCTTTTACTATAAATAAACAAAATGGCGTCAAATAACATCAGTGCGGTTTTCAAAGGCGGAATGAATTTTACAGCAGAAGTAAATGGCCACAAAATAGAAATTGATACAGAGGAAACGGCTGGTGGAAAAAATATTGGTACCCGCCCAAAAGCACTGATGCTTGTTTCTCTTGCCGGTTGTACCGGTTTTGATGTCGTAAGTATTTTAAATAAAATGCGTGTAAATTTTTCTGATCTTTCGGTGAATGTGGAAGGACACCTTACTGAAACAGAACCAAAAATATATGATAAAGTGCATTTGAATTATTCCATCAGAGTAAAAAAGGAAGACGAAGAAAAAGTTTTAAAAGCAGTTAAACTGTCTAAAGAAAAATATTGCGGGGTAAGCAAGATGTTTGAATCCTTTGCGAAAGTAACTTTTGACATAAAATATTTATAAGCAAATAATTTTGTTAGAATTTCAGCTATCTTTTTCCGTTTCCGGTTCATAAGTTAACTCGCCGTTGACAATTCTCGCAGGTGCGGTATAAGGATGTTCTTCTTCTTTTCCTATTGACATAATGTGCATCACTTTCCATGCATTTGCTTTTAAATAATCTGAAACCATCGAGCGATGACAGCGCCACCACACTGCTTCTGAACACATATAAGCGGTTCTTTTTTGCAAAGCGATTTTTTCTAACTCTTTAATTCCTTCTTTAAATTCATTGGTTTCCATATAATCAGCATAAGCACGAAAAGCCATTACGCGCCACGAAGTATTTTTAGAATCCCGGTTCACTTTTCTTCTGCCGCCAAGTTTTTTTATATGGATATATTCAATTCCATTTTCAGGAAATGTATGTTGAAGAATTTCTTTATTAAACTGCGGAAATTTTCTGGAGCCTGGAAAACTTCTGATGTCTGCTACCGTTTCTATTTTGAAAGAACGCAACATTTCCAATAGCTCCTCAAATGTTCTTGTCGAATGACCTATTGTCCATATGATTTTATTTTTCGTTGATTCTTTCATTTAAAAAATTTCAAAACAAAAAGTAATGAATAATGTTACTGTAGGTACAATCCAAAGCTTTTCAGAAAATAAGATATTATGTGCACTGTATGCCTTTCCCATACTTCATCCATGCTTTTCCCATGCTTTATCCATGCCTTTCCTATACCTTTCAAGCGAAGGATGAATACCTTTCAAGCGAAGGATGAATACGTTTGAAGCGAAGGATGAATACGTTTGAAGCAAAGGATAAATTCCTTTCATATATCTATACATGTTTTTTGATAAGGAATAAATAAGGAAGAAACCTACACACAATATACAATATAAAACAAAGATAAAAAGCGGGTGAATAAAAAATAATTGCCCGGTAAATACCAATTAATAAAAAGTTGCAGCTCATATAAAGCGTATTGGATCCTGTTATTCTTGTCTCATTTATTTCACTATACCAAAAATGAAAATTGAACTTATTTGTTTGTTTACTGCTGATGGTTTTGACCGGCATCGAAATGTGGACTCTGTGGCTGCACAACGCAGATAACGAGTACAAATAAAATGAGTACCAAAGGTAAAACCGGTAAAAGTGTAGCGCCATGATATTCTATCCATCCTGTAAGAACCGCTGTTAATCCATAAGCAGAGAAAACCATCACCTGCAATTCAATGCGTTGTTCTAAATTTTGGGTTACCGGTAACTGGGGCAACCCGTCTTTTACTTTTCTCTTAAATCCACTTCGGAAACCGCTTACCGCACTCATTCCAATACTGGTGATGGTTCCGGTGATGAAGGTGGTAACAACTCCCGGAATGTTCAAATGCCGGATCGTAGCGCTTTGTAATCCCATCGCGATAGCAGATAATAAGATAGAAATATAAAGTATCGGATTTTGCAGCGTCGTTCCTGACTCAAACCAGATAAGAGCCAAAATGAAAATAATAAAACATTCAATGCCGACGCTTAAAGTGATATAGTAAGACCATCCTTTTTTTTTGTTTTCAACAATTAAAGCACCTGCCACCGCACCTGTAAAAAAACCGGCTAATGCGGTCAATGAATGTAAGGACGACGCGAGTTTCCCCTGCCCGATAGCAAGACCAAGCAGGATGGTATTTCCCGTCATGTTTGCCGTGAATACATGATCCAGCCGGTAATAACTCATTACATCAACGCTTCCGGCAACGCTGGCAAGCAATATCAGCATAACGTCAAACCAAACTGAGGAAGTGTAATGAGTCCTGCTTTTCATACATAATCGTTCCTGTCGTTTTAAATTCCTTAGAAAATGAAAAGAGACCAGTTAATATAAAAACGAATGTTATAAAAAACCCTTAAGGATGCCCTTCTTTCCGGGCAAGTTCGCCTTCGTCTAAATCCTCATCTTCATCCGGCTGCATATCAGGGTCGTGACTAATATCTTCTTCCGCCTGCTCAAACGCCTCTTCTGTATTTTCACGTTCGTCTTCACGATTTTTTTTCGGGTCTTTACTTTTTTCAGGAAAATTTCTATCAGGCAACATATTTTACAGTTTTATTAAATGAAACTATTAAATATTGTGCCAGCCTTTGTTTTATGCAAACGATAAAGAAAGTTGCAAAGCGGGTTTTGTGCGCCGGTTATAAACCGGGATTTCTCCTGGCGTTTCGTCCCGGCAAATATGAAATACTTCTGTTTCCTGGTAACGCGATGCTACAATTACTCTTACATTTTGAGCGTGAGCTTTAAATAAATCCTCCACCAGCTGAGGTGAATTATTATTTTTAGATAGATGCGATAATAATAAATGGCTCATAAAATCTGCACGGTGTTCAAGAAAAAGCTGGAGTGCCTGTTTGTTGCTCAAATGACCCAACCCCCCGCGAATTCTTTTTTTCAGATGAAAAGGATAATTGCCTTTGTCCAACATATCTTCATCATAATTTGCTTCCAGGAAAGCTGCGTGGCATTGCTTGAAATAGTTTTTTAATTCATTGCACGGAACACCAATATCTGTAAAGACGCCTACGCAAATATTATTATAAGAAATGACAAAACTGTAAGGATCGCTGGCGTCATGAAATTTTGGAAAAGGCGTAATTGCTAATTTTCCTATCAAAACACGTTGATGCGCAATAAAGCTTTTGAATAGATTTTCTTCAAAGTTTAATCCGCCGCGGCGCATGGTGAGAGGCGTAATATAAACCGGAAGCTGATATTTTTTTACCAATACCGGCAATCCTTTTATATGATCAGAATGTTCATGGGAAACGAAAACCGCTTTTACTTTTTCAATCAACAAACCAAGCCGCTTCATTCTTTTTTCAATCTCCCTGCACGAAATGCCTGCGTCGATCAATACCGCTTCGGTATCGTTTCCTACATAATAACAGTTGCCGTTGCTGCCGGAGTTTAAAGAAGTAATGAATAAAGACATTTGCGCAAAGGAAAGAATTTTGGAAATAAAAAAAGGCAATATTCATTTGTTTACTGGAAAACTTTTTAAAAAATATTCATCACCTTTAATAAAAACTATAAAACCAAAATGAGCCTTTTATTAAATAGAAACACTTTTGGCAATGCCGCTAACAAAGGAAATGTTCTTTCAAAAGAAGAAGCCAATCAATTATTGAACGATTGGGTAAAAAACGACAAATTAAAACTGCACATGAAGCAGGTGTCGCACCTTCTGAAAAGCTGGGCAGCAGAAAAAGAACAACTGAATGAAGAAGATCAATGGCGATGGGAAATGGCGGGTTTGCTTCACGATGCAGATTGGGATCAATGGCCGGAAACGCATTGCAAAAAAATAATTGAAGAACTGGAATCCAGAAATGTTGATCCTGAAATTATTCATGCGATTGCTTCTCATGGGCCGAACCATTTTGGCGTGGAACCGGAAACTAAAATGGATAAAATGCTTTATGCTTTTGATGAATTATCGGGCTTAATTCATGCGTATTCGCTCATGCGTCCTACAGGATATGATGGGATGGAACGGAAAGGGGTAAAGAAAAGGCTGAAAGAGAAATATTTTGCCGCAAATGTATCCAGGGAAGAAATTCAGGATGCAAGCAACAGGGCAAGCGTGCCATTAGACGATTTGATACAATTTATCGTTGAACATCAGAAAGATGCGAAAATATAAACAATTGAATAAGTTCACTGTTTCGTTGTCGATCGGTTATGGTACCACATTATTTCAGTACTGATACGCTGCCCATACACTCTTCATGCCTAATCCATACCTTATCCATGCGTTTGACTGGGAGTAAGAGCGAAGGATGGATGCTTTATCTATACCTTAGCAGCGAAGGATGAATACTATGTCTATTCCACATAGCTAGTACATTTTAAATAAATAAATCCTGAAATACCTTTACGGATCGTTTTTTTAATCCAAAGACTTATGCGGTTATGGGTCGTTCAAAATTAAATATTTTATGTGTCAGTAAAAGAACTTTTGATAAGAATTCTGTACTTTTTTGAGGAATCGGGATTTTTGACGTGTTTTGTTTTAGAGTAAGATAATTGAACTCCAATCACAAAAGGCGACAATTACTTCACTGCCTGCATGGTTACGAGCCTCCGGTAAAAGCCATCAAGAGCCATCAAAGTCATGTGTGTACCGCGTTCTACGATTTTTCCTTTTTGCAAAACAATAATTTCATCTGCGTGACGAATCGTACTCAACCGGTGTGCAATTACAATACTGGTGCGGTTGTTCATTAAATTATTAATAGCATCCTGAACCAGTTTTTCGCTTTCTGTATCCAGCGACGAAGTGGCTTCATCCAGAATTAAAATCGGCGGGTTTTTTAAAACGGCTCTTGCAATGGTAACGCGTTGTTTTTCGCCGCCGCTCAGTTTGTTTCCACGTTCCCCGATGCTTGTTTCATATCCATTTTCTTTTTGCAAAATAAACTCATTTGCATTGGCGATTTTTGCTGCTGTAATAATTTCTTCTTTTGCCGCCTGTTGCATTCCGAGAGAAATGTTATTGGCAATCGTGTCATTAAATAAAATCGGTTCCTGCGTTACAATGCCCATTTGATTGCGGAGCGAATGCAAAGAATAATTTTTGATGTTAATTCCGTCTATCAGCAATTCACCTTTTACTGTATCATGGAAGCGAGGGATCAAATCAACAAGCGTACTTTTGCCTGCGCCGGAAGAACCAACGAGCGCAACGGTTTTCCCTTTTTCGATTTTTAAATTGATATCATCGAGAATTATTTTATCCTGGTAGGAAAATGAAACATTTTTAAATTCGATGCAATCTTTAAAAGAGTCAAGAGTTACTGGATTAGCAATCTCTTTTATCACTACATCTTCATTGATCAGATGTTCGATACGTTCTACGCTGGCTGCGCCTTTGCGGATGTTGTAAGAAGCAGAGGAGAGATTCTTTAGTGGTTGAATAATTTGCGAAAAAATTAAAATATAAGTAAAAAAGTCACCGGGATCAAGAAAGGTTTTATTCAAAACCAAACGACCGCCATACCACAACACACAAACAATTGCCGTAACACCTAAAACCTCACTAACCGGCGAGGCAGAATCTCTTTTTCTGATGGCTTTATTTTTTATACGCAGCAATTCGTTGTTTTCAACAGTAAATTTGTTGAACTGTTTTTGTTCTGCATTAAACGCTTTGATCACGCGTATTCCGCTCAGCGTTTCTTCAATTGTTGAAAGAATAGCAGCAAGCTTTTCCTGCAGCATTGTGCTTTGTTTTTTTAAAGAACGCCCGATGCGGCCGATAATAAATCCTGCGATTGGCAATAATAACATCAAGAATAACGTGAGCTGCGGGCTCAATACAATCATATAACACAGGAAGATGAGAATGGTGACCGGCTCTCTGAAAAGTGATTCCAATAAATTTACCGATGAGGTTTCCACGTCACTTAAATCATTGGTAAGACGACTCATGATGTCGCCTTTTTTCTGATCGTTAAAATAACCGATCGGCAGTTCCAATATTTTTTTAAACATGCTTGTCCGCATATCATTTACAATATGATTACGGATGGGAGTGAGAATATAAATCGAGAGATATAAAAAAACGTTTTTTAAAATAATAAAAGTGAGGATCAAAATGCAGATAACGCCAAGTGCTTTCACGTCGCCATGAGGTTGCTGAACTACAGTGCCAATCCATTCTTTAAACTGGTTGACCGGATTGATTCTTGTTAAAAAACTGCTGTTTTGAGAAACATTGTTTAGTACATTTTGTTTTTTGAAAATAAGCAATAAAAAAGGACTTAAAAGTCCGAGTGAAATAACTGAAAACAGGTTGGAAAGAATGTTAAAACCGAAATAAGTAAAGATTAATTTCGGGTACTTGCGCACGTATCTGAAAATGGTCCGTAAACTCTTCATTAAAACAATTGAAATGCTTTATAAGTTGAAATAGCGGCAAAGTAACTAATTTTACAGGGAACCATAATTATATAAGATGACAGAAGGTAAAAGACAAAAGCAGGTGGCAGCGGAAATTTCAAAAGAATTGAATGAGATTTTTTTGAAGATGGGATTGAACATGATGGAAGGCGGAATGATCTCTATTTCATCGGTGAAAATTACACCGGATCTTTATGAGGCCAGGATTTATTTGAGTTTTTTCCAGGTAAAAGACCCGGAAGCTGCTTTGGAAAAATTTAAAGAACGCAGCAG
>JAICYZ010000225.1 GCA_025933935.1 Chitinophagaceae bacterium | reverse complement strand
TTATTAAAACTTTCAGATATTGTTACGCTTCATGTTCCTGATCTTCCTACTACCAAAAACCTGATCAATAAAAATAATATTCCTTTTTTTAAAAAAAATGCAATCCTTATTAATTATGCGAGAGGAAAGGTGGTCGATTTGGAAGCATTAAAAGAAGCACTACAAAAGACTGATCTGGCAGGTGCAGCAATTGATGTTTACCCGGAAGAACCGGTAAAAAACGGAGATAAATTTTTTACACCTTTACAAGGAGTAAGTAATGTCATTTTAACACCACATATCGGTGGTTCCACCGAAGAAGCACAGGCAAACATTGGTGAAGATGTAAGCAATAAATTATTTAATTTTTTGGAAAAAGGAATTTCAACCGGCTCGCATTCCGTTCCTCCTCTAAATCTTCCACCCCAGGAAAACACGCACCGGATTTTACATATTCATAAAAACGTTCCGGGTGTTTTATCTGAAATAAATACGCAACTCTCTTCTCATAAAATAAATATTCTTGGACAATATTTAAAAACAAATGATGAGATTGGATACGTAGTTTTGGATGTAAATAAAAATCTTTCAAAAGAAGCGCTTGAATTGTTGAAAGAAGTAAAAGAAACGATTAAGGTAAGATTATTGTATTGATGTTTTCAGATTGATTCTTTCTTCTTGTTGTTACCTGAATCTTGAATCTCACAAAAATGAAAACACATTTATTACGCGCAGAATGGAATAACATTGTGATGGCCAGTTATGCTGTTCCTGAAAAACTTCTATTACCATACGTTCCCTATAAAACTGAACTGGATCGTTTTGAAGGGGAAGCTTATGTAACCCTTGCTGGTTTTATGTTTCTTAATACCCAAATGCTTGGCTTCGACATACCTTTTCACAGCAATTTTGAAGAAGTGACGCTGAGGTTTTATGTAAAATCAAATCACTCGCTGGCGGCTAAAAGAGGGGTTGTTTTTATAAAGGAAATTGTGCCCAAATATGCTATTACCTTGCTTGCAAATACCGTTTTTGGGCAAAACTATACAACATTGAAAATGAAAAGTTTTCATCAGGATATTGGTGATTATATGGAAACGGGATATGAATGGAAATATCAGGATAAGTGGAATAAATTAGTTGCAAAAGCGGGCAAAAGATCCACACCCATCCGACAAAATAGGTTCAATGAATTTATTGCAGATCATTATTATGGTTTTAGGAAAAACGGTGAAACAAAAACTTACCAATATGAAGTGGAACACGAGCTTTGGGAAACTTTCAATGTAATTGATTATTCTGTTGATTGTGATTTCGGTTCGTTGTTTGGAAAAGAATTTTCAATTTTGAATGAAGCGAAACCTAACTCTGTTTTCATGCTGAAAGGCTCAGAAATCAGGATTCACCAACGCACACTTTTGGAGTAAACAGTTGCATTTTGCTGAAATGCAAAATATGAATACTAAATATATCTTCGTTTGCTGCGTGACTTGCTGTTTTTTTTCCGGCAAATATTAAGTTCTTTTAGCAAGATAAATTTTGTCGAATTCCTTCGATAGTTTTTTTGCCCTTCCTTTAAATGCTGCAGTCTGATGTGGTGACTGTTCTGCAATCAGTAATTTTATTTCCGGAATTATTTCCGGATATTTTTTTGCCAGTTTTCCTAAAACAGTTAAAGCAAATGCTTTTATTGCCACAGCTTCTGTTGCTGATTCTACATAATTAAAACATATTTCCATTACCGCGCCTTCCTTTTCTTCCGGAATTTCGATTGAATGTAAAAGCCTTACTGTATTTCTTTTGATAGAATCGTGAACATTTTGCTTCTGTAAATTTTTGATCAATTGATCAAAATTGTTTTGCATAAATTCCGGATGGGCAACGGCACAATAACTCATTGGCCATGCGGCACGTTGAGTTACTCTATATTCATCATTCAGGAATAGATCAAACAATAGATTAAATTTCGAAACATCATTTCCAACCCATTCTACAATTTTATTACAGTTTTGTTTGGTATGTTCTTTTAAGATTTGATTCCGGAGATGCATTATATATAGGAATTGAACAGTTTTATTTTTTCAATTTCAAATTGTAATCTTCTAACAACTGGGCCATCTTTTTTACCGCCTCTTTATTTACGCAAATATCATTTAAAGACTCGTTCATTTCCTTATTTTGAAACAGCATTTCACTTTGTTTTACAAAACTTGCTGAACTGTGAAGCTCTTTAGCACCGGTGTTTTCGGCGATTGTAATAATATTCCCAGCAGTAACACCTGAACCGGGCATGATAATAATTCTGTCATCCGATTGTTTGATTAATTGAGACAAAAGCTCTAAGGCATCAATCGCTTTTGGCTTCAATCCGGAAGTTAAAATTCTTTCAAATCCGAGTTCTATAATATCTTCCAACGCCTCGAAGGGATCCGCAACTCTGTCAAACGCACGATGAAAAGTAGCTTCAAGAGGATAAGCTAATTCGATTAATTCTTTACATCTTTTCTTATCCACTTTCCCATCGGCTGTTAAAATGCCGGTTACAATTCCATCACATCCAAGCTGTTTGCAAATGGCCACATCATTTTTCATGATTTCAAAATCGTCATCACTATATAAAAAATCCCCGCCTCCTGGACGAATCATTACATATAAATCAATGTCTAATTTCTCTCTTGCTTCTTTTATAAACGCATAAGAAGGAGTGGTGCCGCCTTCTCCAGGGCTCGCACAAAGTTCGATTCTGTTTGCTCCTGCTTCCTGCGCGGCAATACAACTTTCGATATTAAAACCAATAATTTCTAATTTATAATTCATATTATTAACTGGTATTTCAAATTATCATCATCATTAAAGCCACTAAGCTATCTCACACAATTCACCATTCACAATTCTTTACGTTACTCCCAAATCAAAGAAATATTTAGCAGGAACAATTTTTTCTTCGCCGTTACTTTTCACTGCAAATACAAATCCTTTTTGAACCGCATAAGCGCCGTATTCCCCTTTTTTATTTAAAGCCAAAAAACCAACCTGCAGGGTTTTCGCTCGTTGCATATCCCTGTTGATAATTCGCTCAATTGCTTTTTTACAAGCTGCTTCCGGCGATAAACCATGACGCATGTATTCGACAACTACATGTGTCCCACAAATACGTATTACTTCTTCACCAAGCCCGCTTGATGTAGCCGCACCCACTTCATTATCTACAAACAATCCTGCACCAATGATAGGAGAATCACCGACTCTTCCATGGATTTTAAACGCCATTCCGCTTGTGGTAACGGCTCCGCTCATATTGCCGGAAGCATCTATTGCTACCAATCCCATTGTATCATGATTTGGAGAACCGTCGTCAAAAAAAGGAGGTGCAAAAGGTCCGTTTCCTTTTTTATTTTCAATATTTATTTCAGGTTTGTATTCGCTTTTTTTCAACCAATTTTGATATGCTTCTTTTGCTGGTGCAGAAAGTTCTTTCGGTTCTTTTTTAAAACCATTTTCGATAGCAAATTGTTGTGCACCATCACCCACCAGCATAATATGGGGCGTTGTTTCCATTATTTTTCTTGCTACAGAAACCGGATGCTTTATTTGTTCAATCGCACCTACAGAACCGCAATTGGCATGCTCATCCATAATGCATGCATCAAGTGTTACAATGCCGTCCCTGTCCGGGTATCCGCCAAGACCGATGCAGCAATCTATCGTGTCTTCAACATACCTCGCACCTGCTTCTACAGCATCCAATGACCGGCCGTTTTTTGATAAAATTTTCCAGGCTTCGGCGTTTACTTCCTTCCCATTATTCCAGGTAGAAACGACTATTGGTTTCGTTTGTGCATTGCCGTTACTAGCCATATTTTTTAAAGAAAGCAATGGAGCAGCAAGTGTTGAAAGTTGTAAAAATTTTCTCCTGTTGAGCATCGTAATTATTTTTTCAAATGTAAATAAGAATGAAAGAAAAATGCTGTTATTTTCCTCTGATCGGAACGCTTGCCTTTTTGCCGCTTGAATGATTCTTTGAAATTTCAAAAAAATGTTCATTTATTTTTCATTCAGTAAAAACATTTTTTGTTTCATTATTTTTATAAAATAATTTGATTCGTTTCAGCATTTTTTCAGTTTTTCATTTGCAATTTTATTAGATGGCTTTATTGGAAAGAAGACTCAGTTTAACACAGGCATCTGCCATTAATATGATTGACATGGTTGGCATCGGGCCATTCATCACTTTACCCATGGTAATTGGAATGATGAATGGTCCGTACTTTTTATATGCATGGATTGCCGGTGCATTTTTATCTATTGTAGATGGAATGGTTTGGAGCGAATTGGGAGCTGCATTTCCGCGTGCCGGTGGAAGCTATAATTTTTTAAAAGAAGCTTACGGAAAAAATGGTGCTGGCAAAATGATGAGTTTTTTATTTGTGTGGCAAACAATGATTCAGGCTCCGTTGGTCATAGCCTCTGCAGCAATTGGCTTTGCAAAATATTTTTCTTTTATTGTTCCTCTTACAAATGTTACAGAAAAATTTGTGAGCGGCGGCGTCGTCATTTTGATTGTGATTTTATTGTACAGGAAGATAGACGCGATTGGCAAAATCAGTATTTTTTTATGGAGCGGCGTCATCATCACTATGTTCTGGATCATAGCCGGTGGCCTTGTTCATGGAAATTTTTTAGCGCCGGTCAGAAATATTAATTCCGGCTTAACTGTTGACTACGCCTTTGTAACAGCCATTGGTTTTGCCAGTGTAAAATCAGTGTATAGTTATTTAGGTTATTACAATGTTTGCCACCTGGGAAGTGAAATAAAAAATCCTTCAAAAAATATTCCGCGAAGCATTTTTGTTTCTATTGCCGGAATTGCAGTTTTGTATTTATTGATGAACATCAGTGTGGTAAGTGTCATTCCGTGGGAGCGTGCAAAAAATAGTGAGTTTGTGATCAGCGAATTTATGGAAGTGTTGATGGGGCATACCGCAGCTACCATAATTACCTGTTTAATTTTGTGGGTAGCCTTCGCTTCTGTTTTTTCTGCAACCCTTGGCTACAGCCGTATTCCTTACGCTGCCGCCGAAGACGGAGAATTTTTTAACGTGTTTGCAAAACTTCATCCTACAAAAAACTTCCCTTACATTTCTTTATTATTTCTCGGGAGTGTTGCATTCATTTTCAGTATGCTTTTTAAATTGAGCGAAGCGATCAGCGCTATTCTTGCGATGCGGATCATGATTCAGTTTATCGGACAAGCAGTTGGCTTATTAATTTTACGAAGCAAAAAAAATAAAACAGATTTTCCTTATAAAATGCCTTTGTTTCCGTTGCCAGTTTTTGTTGCAATCGCTATGTGGTTTTTTATCCTGATTTCTACCGGAAGCAAATTAATGTTGAGTGGATTGGTAGTAATTTTTCTCGGCGCCATTGTATATTTTATTAAAGCAAAGATTCAAAAGGAATGGCCGTTTCATTAATTGACAAATTTGCAAATGGACGTATGAGTATATCAACTAATTACTTTATTCTTCAACTGTAGAATCTGTTTGTTCATTTCGTCGATCTTTTCCAGCAGGTGATTGATCGTTTCTATTCCTTCTAAATTAATATCCAAATCATAATGGAGCCGTACAAACTTTTCCAGCTTTTGTAATTCGTCTGCAGGAATAAATGTATGTTGCTCAACTGCTGTAACCCTTATCAATCCTGAATCTTCCAGTGAACTGATAAAAGAATATTCAATATTATGATACATGCAAAAATCTTCGGCTGGTATTAATTCATCGTTTTCCATATCAAAAAATTTATGAGGATAATTTTGATAATTCGGTAAATAAATCTTTTTGTTTTTGGGTTAAATTGGTCGGCAGTTTCACTTCCCAGGTAATATACAAATCACCAAACTGCCCTTCCTTTTTATAAACCGGAAATCCTTTTCCTTTCAGACGTATTTTCGTTCCATTCTGTGTTTCAGGATTTACTTTTAATTTTATTTTTCCACTCATTGTATCAATTGTTTTTTCGCCGCCAAGCAGGGCAGTATATAAATCAACATCCTCGGTTTTATATAAATCGTTTCCTTCTCGCCTGAAATCTGTGTTATTATTGATTACAAAAGTGATGAAAAGATCGCCGTTCGGTCCACCATTTGCACCGGGGCTTCCATAACCTTTTAATTTTATTTGCTGCCCGTTTTCAACTCCGGCAGGAATGGTAATACGCACATTTTTTCCATTAATAGTAAGCGTTTGTTTATGCGTAGTATAAGCTTCGGTTAATG
>JAICYZ010000272.1 GCA_025933935.1 Chitinophagaceae bacterium | reverse complement strand
TTAATATCCTCTCACGTTCTTCCCTTCCATGTAATTTAAAAAAGCAGTATTGACCACACGATTTCCGCCTGGAGTAGGATAATTTCCGGTGAAATACCAATCGCCTTTGTTTGTAGGACAGCTGTCATGCAAATCTTCGATGGTCTGGTAAATCACCTCTACCGGAATATTGATTTCGGGTGGAGTAATTAACTGAGCAATTTTATGATCCAGTTCTTCAAGCGAAAAAGGCTTATATACTTCTCTAACCAGGTTTTGTGTGTGCAATTGATTGTTTCTTTTCAGCTCTTTGCATTTTTCGACAAGATCCTTTAACACCGATTCCATTCCCCTTTCTTTTATCAATTCCATTGCTGCTTTGAAGGCAACAAATTCACCCAACTTACTCATGTCGATTCCATAGCAATCCGGATACCTGATTTGCGGAGCAGAAGAAACCACAATAATTTTTTTCGGTTCAAGGCGTGCTAACATCCGGATAATACTTTCGCGCAAAGTAGTTCCTCTAACAATTGAATCGTCAATCACAACCAGCGTATCAATTCCTTTTCTCACCGTGCCGTAAGTGATATCATAAACGTGTTGCACCATTTCGTTCCGGCTGTTGTCTTCAGTAATAAAAGTGCGCAATTTCACATCTTTTATTGCTATTTTTTCCATCCTCACTTTCCGGTTTACCATCTCTGCCAATTTCTCCGGATCATAATCCTTGCCCCAGCTTAAAATGCGTTCAATTTTTATTTTATTTAAATAATCTTCAGCACCTTTTATCATTCCATAAAAAGCAGTTTCGGCTGTATTTGGAATAAAAGAAAAAATGGTATTTTTCAAATCATGATCAACCGCTTTCAACACTCTTTCACTCAAATGGTATCCTAATGCAATTCTTTCCCGGTAAATCTTTTCATCACTTCCCCTGGAAAAATAAATGCGTTCAAAACTGCAAGCTTTTCTTTCTTTTGGTTCCAATATTTGTTGAATAGAATATTCTCCATCCGGGCTCGTAATCAACGCATTTCCCGGCATCAATTCTTTTACCTGGTTTTCAGGAACATTAAAAGCGGTGCGAATAGCAGCGCGCTCACTGGCCGCTACGATTACTTCATCATCCGCATAATAATAAGCAGGCCTGATTCCATGTGCGTCTCTCACGACAAACCCGGTTCCGTTTCCGGTTAGGCCGCCAAATGTAAATCCACCATCAAAATAAGGCACCGATTTTTTTAAAATCTCTGCAATATCGCAACCTTGCGGACAAGCTTCGTCCGCTTTTACTAAAAAATGCTGAATTACGTCCATCATTGCGCCAAGGTCACTTTCTCGATCCTGTTCACTTCGGGGACTGTTGATAATTGAAAATAACTCGTCTTTATTGATAAGATTAAAATTTCCTGCCAATGCAAGATTGCGTGCAGGAATCGTATTTCTTTTGATAAACGGATGGCAAAATTCCACATTGTTTTTTCCCTGCGTTCCATAACGCAAATGGCCGAGTAACAATTCGCCCAAAAAGTCAATATGCCCTTTCATCAAACCAGCATGCTGTTCTATATCCGGATGATATTTTTTAATTTCATTTACCTGGTTTCCTATCTGGGAAAAAAGATCTGCAATAGCTTGAGGCTCAACACTTCTGTTGCGATGGAGAAAAGGATATCCCGGTTCTGTATTCAACTTGATAGAAGCAATTCCGGCCCCGTCCTGGCCACGGTTATGCTGTTTTTCCATCAGCAGGTATAGCTTATTCAAGCCATACAAAACAGTACCATATTTTTGCCGGTAATAAGAGAAAGGTTTGCGCAGCCGGATAAAAGCAAGGCCGCATTCATGTTTTATTTCGTCACTCATAGAATTTGAGAAGAATGCAAAATTACGATTTATTGGTTTGTTTATCGTTTCATGCTGGTTTTGTTATGTTATAATCTTCCTATTTTTAATACTTTTTAAACGAATTATAAATGAATTAAACGTCTTTTGTTACCGGCAAAAAAAATGGCAAATTTTTTTTTTGAGGAAGATGATTTTTTTCATTTAATTTCATATTTTATATAAAAACAAAACTTATGGCACGACCTGTTAGAAATAATGAAGTTGCAGGCAAACTACGAACCCTCAAAGACCAATTAGCAGAGTACAAAGAAGAATTAAAGAGTGTACATCCCACTTTTAAAATATCAAAAAACGGCAAACGACTCAGTAATATTAATGCTACCATCGCTAAAATAGAAAGGGAAATCGAAGAGCTGAAAAAAAGGGGCGAAAAGTAAACTTTTCCTTTCGCTGCTTGCACAAGCGTTGTAATTCCTCAATAAATTGATTTGTTTATAGTACAGATTTTTATTTCTGCAAAATAAAAATCTGTATTATTTATGCTTTTGTTGCATTGATTTTAAAAAGAAAATCAGCAACGAACGGCCTTTATATACCTTTCAGAATAAATAAATCCGCGTCCTTCCAAAAAGGGAATTGTTCTCTCGTTGCTGTTACTTTTTCTTTTTGCAGGGTGAACGTGAAAATATTCTCCTCTTTATTTTTTTCAAATAAGATTTCTCCTAAAGGATCAATGATTGTACTGTCACCGCAGTAATTAATTTTATTTCCGTCGTCGCCTGTGCGGTTTACTCCTGCTACAAAACACTGATTTTCTATGGCTCTTGCCCGCAATAAAGTTTGCCAGGCAATGCTTCTTTTTTCAGGCCAGTTGGCTACGTTTATCAGCAAGTCATATTTGTTTTCAGATTGAAAATCCTGCCTTGTCCAAACCGGAAAACGTAAATCATAACAAATCTGCAAATTGATTTTCCATCCTTTTACTGACGCGATTAATTTTTTATTTCCTGCTGCATAATGGGCGTGTTCATCGGCATAAGCAAACAAATGCCTTTTATCATAAACGCCATATTCACCGTTTGGAAGCATCCAGATCAGGCGGTTAAAATATTTTCCTTCTTCTTCAATAATCACACTTCCAGTAAGAATTATTTTTTTTTCGGCAGCGACTCTTTTCATCCATTGCACCGTTTCTCCATCCATTGTTTCCGCCAGAATTTCTGGTTTCATGCTAAATCCGGTAGTAAACATTTCAGGAAGAATAACGATTTCAGTCTTTTCTTCAATGCTCTCAATTTTTTGCTGAAGCATTTTCAGGTTGGCTTTCTTATTTTCCCAAAAAAGATTGGTTTGGATTAGTGTAATGGTCAGTGATGACATAGTTATTAAATGAACAGCAAAGTTATTTTGTTTAGGATGAAGAGTAATTAAACATTGTTGACTACTTCTTTTATCAAATCGTTCTCAAAGCCTTTCTGCAATAAGAAATCTTGCAACTTTCTTTTCTTAATGAAAATATTTTTCTCGCTTTTTAATGTTTTTATTTTTTGTTCCACTAATTTTTGAAAAGTTTTTTGATATTCTTTTTCGTCAATTTCCTTCAGTGCTTTCCTCACACAATAATCGCTGATCTGTTTTTGTTTTAGAGATTGTTTTATTTTATTTTTCCCCCATTGTTTCATTCGGAATTTTCCGCCGGCATAATGAATGGCAAAGCGTTCTTCATTCAAATAATTTTCAGTGATTAAGGTGTAAATGATTTCTTCTACTTCAGATTTATTCAATCCAAAAGAATATAATTTGTCCCGCACTTCGGCATGACATCTTTCCTGGTAAGCACAGTATTGTTTTATTTTTGGAACAGCTTGTTGAGGAGTAAAATTTCGAAAATCCATGATTGTCTTCAGTAAAAGAAGAAATAGCGTCGATTTGTATTTTTAAAAATTATTCACTTATTTCTGCAAACTTTTGTTTTAATTTCAAAACAGCATATTGAATGCGGGCCTGAAAATCTTCTTTTTCAAGGTCGGGAAATTCTTTAAGCAACTCTTCAATTGTATCTCCTGCCGCCAGGAATTCCAGCAAGCCTTCTACTGTATATCTTTTGTTACGAATAGTAGGATTGCCATGGGCAATTTCAGGATTAACCGTTATTATATCTAATAATGAAGCGGACATAATTTTATGAATTGACAATAAAGCTAAGAAATAAACTTAATCCAGGTAACTTGCCACAATCGGCATTCTCCTTCCTGAACCAAAGGCTTTGGGAGACACACGAATAATCGGGCAAAACTGGTTTCGTTTGTATTCGTTTCTATTTACCATTTTTAAAATCCGATCAACAAGTGCCGCATCAAATCCCTGAGATTTAATTTCTGACGGGCCTTGCACTCTTTCAATATATTGGTACAAAACCTCGTCTAAAATATCATAAGGTGGAAGGCTGTCTACATCTTTTTGTCCCGGCCTTAATTCTGCCGATGGCGCTTTATAAATAATGTTTTCAGGAATAATTTCTTTTTCTGAATTGATAAATTTAGCCAGTTCATACACTTGTAATTTGTAACAATCACCCAATACGCCAAGACCTCCGGCCATGTCGCCGTAAAGCGTTCCATAACCAACAGCAAGTTCACTTTTATTAGAAGTGTTTAATAAAATGTAGCCGAATTTATTGGCCACAGCCATCAATAAAGTTCCGCGACATCTTGCCTGGATATTTTCTTCTGCCACACTGAAAGGCAACTCTTTGAAAACAGGTTTCAATTCCGTTAAAAAACTTTCGTAAATATTTTTGATGGGAATGATGTCGTACGGATTTCCGAGAGTTTTACTGAGCATTTCTGCATCAATTACTGAATGAGATGTTGAATATTCAGAAGGCATTAAAATCGTTCTCACATTTTCTTTTCCCAATGCAGCACACGCAAGCGAAATCGTAACAGCACTATCAATCCCGCCACTGCTGCCGATAATCGCTTTGCTGAATCCCATTTTATCAAAATAATCTTTGATGCTCAATACGATGGCATCATAAACCTGGGAAATATTTAAGCCAGGCATGAATGTGACCGGCTCTAAAAGCTGGTCGGGAACAGCGTTTGCCGCTTTTATAACCGGCGAATTGAAAGTTGCGTCGTCATTTAAAACCACTTCTTTTATTTCCTCTTTAAATTGAGAAAGCTCACAACAAAGGTTTGCATCTTTATCAAAACATAGTGAAACGCCATCAAAAATAATTTCTGTCTGGCTGCCTACAGCATTGCAATA
>JAICYZ010000367.1 GCA_025933935.1 Chitinophagaceae bacterium | reverse complement strand
CACTTGCCACTAACAGGATTAAAGTGAATGTAATCTAACCTCTGCTTTGCAAATTCTTTGCTAACTATTTCTCTACTCAAAGAATCTCTTTGCCAGATTTCATATTTTTTATTGGCTGCATTTACCTCATAAAGTTTTGATGTGCCATCTTGCTTTAATACTTTTAAAAATTCATGTGCTGTATACTTTAAAAAACTTCCCTGGGGTGTCACCTTTCCATTTTTCTGAAGCTGCTGCCAAATGAAATGAACATGATTGGGCATAACGACAAAGGAATACACTTTTTATAAAACTCCTGCCTGATAGCTCTTTTAAATAGTTAACTATAAGCTCTTTATTTTCATTAGAACTCAATAGTGGAAGCCATTGCTGAATAGTACCTGTAAAGAAATAGGTTCTACCAATATCAAAACAGGATTTTCTTTGAATTTGCATTCAGTGAATTTCCAATTGTCGTGTAAAAATTGAAAACATTTGTTTCGTGTGCCACGAACCAAGGCGGTGGGTTTAAAAGCCAGGAATTTTACTGAATGCGTAGCAGTTTCAACTCTGTAATACCTGTGCTGGTTTGTAAACGGCTCAAATACATACCCGCAGGTAAATTACTGCCATTAAATTCTACTTTCTGCAAGATTCCTTTTTGCACAAACCCGTTAAAAACGGTAGCTAATAATTTACCGTTCATGTCATATACCCCAATGGTTGCCTGACCTGATTCTGATGACCTGAAGGAGAATGAAACGGTGTTGGAAAAAGGATTTGGAAAGGCCTCAAGCATATTCTGTTTTGCTGATGATGTTATTAACTTCCGATTTGCTATATCCATTTTTTTTGCAGACGGAAGCGAACACTCACATTCACCGAGGGTTGCTGCATATTGTATAAGCCGGGATGCCAGTACCCGTGGTACACATAAGTTTCTTTGCCATAAGCAGACATTAATTTTATCATCTTTTTTATTGCCGCAGGTAAAATCCGGAATAGCCGCATATAAAGCCCTTGCTATGGCATATAAGTCAGCTCCGTGAAAATTGGTCAATATAACCAGCGTTAATTTTTTATCAGGCTGATAAAACATAATGGAACGATATCCGGGAGCATTACCGTCATGGCCATAAAAATCGTAGTGTGAGCTTATCTTGTCAGACAGAATTACTCCATAACCAAGCCTGTCCCCATCTTTATCAGGAGTTGCAGAAATCGATTCCAACATGGTATTGAGAATAGACTTACCTGTTGCACGACCGGTAAAAAGGTCATTGCCCCATTCAGCCACATCTTTTGCATTGGATACAATACCTCCGCCTGTAAAAGCGAGTGAGGCAATTGCTGTCATGGGAAATCTTGATATGTTCGTAATCGTGTCAGGAAAAAGTGGCTGGCCTGTTAGTTGGAAAACAGGGTTGAATGCGCTGATATTATCGTGCGGAGAAGCTAACAAAGCGTTGGTTTGCGGTTGCTCTCTTATAGCAAGATACATGGAATTTAGACGAAGTGGGTTAAAAAAACGATTCCTGTAAAATTCTTCCACAGGCTTACCGGTCACAGCCTCGATAATTGCTCCCAGTACAATATAGTTTGTACTCGAATAGACACGGATGGCACCGGGCTCATTCAGCTGGTGTACAAAAGTGAGCATTTCGAAGGGAGTCCAAACGTGCGTTGGCTGGGCTGCTACAGCGATTTGCAAATTGAGTTCATCCGTATAATCTGAATAGCCACTTTCATGGGATAACAGCTGCCGGATGGTTACTTTGCTGTTAAGCGCAGGATTAATTGTTTTTATCGGAATATACATGCTGACAGAATCATCAAGCTTAAACATTCCTTCTTTTGCTAATTGTAAAACCAATGGTGATGTAAATGTTTTGGTAATGCTGTAAATTCTGGAAAGAGTGTGAATTGTAAAAGGTGTACCGCCGGGTAAAAGATTGTTTTGGGCATCCACATTACGGGCTGCATACCCGCTTGCTCCCTGCCACATAGCAAGTCCATCCACCTTTACAGCTACAGACATGCCACCAATAAAAGGATGAATTTGACTATTTTGAAAACTATCGATTACTTTTTGCAGGTGACTCTGCACTGCAGGTGAAAAACCCTGTCCGCGGCTAAATAGGGAAATCCCTGAAAGAAAAAGAAACAAAAAGTTTCCATAGTAAAAAATCTTTTTCATAACGGCATTTTTTTGCTTGACTAATTGGGCATCTAAAAAAGGTATAAAGGCAAGTTGTTTATATTTTAATGATAATGAAGGAACTTTTGCAAATAGATTTTTTTAGCACTAACGTTTTAAATCCAAAGTAATTTTCGAGTAAGTGCTGTCATCGTCATAGACTTTACTATACAACTTTGCAGACGTGGGATGTTAAGGATTGAATATCAAATGTATCCACATCTATCTGCACTTTATTGTTATTTAATAATTGGTATGCAGAAGTATCCAGGATGCCTGCCACAGAGGAATACACTTTATTATCGCTTCTGAAATCAACATAATCAGCCTGGGTTACAGTATAATTAATCGTATCAACACCTATTCCGTTTTCCACATCAATGATATTCTCATTTACTAATCCCCACTTGCCCACCAGTGAAGGAGAAGAAGGATTGTTATTATTTTTTTTGCAGGCAGCAAAAAGTAAGGCAGTTAAAAATACAGCATGAAGAATGTTCTTTTTCATTTTTTAAAAATTTGAATGATGAAAAAATCCAGTTCTTCATGCGCTTTGGATTTTATTTCTGCACGATTTTTACATCGTTTTTTTTAAACTCAACTCAAAAGTACTATTCCGGGTGCCTCACAAAAATTGAAAATCCACGAAATATTTCATGGATTTCCTTTAAACTGAAAATAACATTCGGGGGTGAATCCTGGTTCAGCAAATAAAGAAATATCCTGTTTTCCTAATTAAATTTTTAGCCGTTTTATACTCAAAAAATCCCCTCTGCCGTGGTTCGTGGCACACGAAACAATTCTCTATCCATGAAACAGGTTATTCAAAAACCCGAATTCATCCACACCAGTATCGTAAAATCTGGTAGAAGAATAATAATAATCCAGATAATCTTTGGCAAGATTCCACTTGCCACTAACAGGATTAAAGTGAATGTAATCTAACCTCTGCTTTGCAAATTCTTTGCTAACTATTTCTCTACTCAAAGAATCTCTTTGCCAGATTTCATATTTTTTATTGGCTGCATTTACCTCATAAAGTTTTGAT
>JAICYZ010000304.1 GCA_025933935.1 Chitinophagaceae bacterium | reverse complement strand
GTCAGTTTTATTGCTTGTGTATATCGTTTATAAAAGTATCAAAAATGGAAAAGCAGCCGGCAATGACCCGTGGAATGGATTTACATTAGAATGGCTAACCACATCTCCACCACCATTGAAGAATTTTGATGAAGTGCCTGAAGTGAAGAGCAGATGGCCCTTGTGGGATATGAAGAAGGAGAATAGTGAATTGTGAATGGTGAATCATAGAATTAAGATTATGAATAAAGAACTATGAATTATGAATAAAACAATGATGAAACTGGTAGTTGGAACAGAGGCGATGTTTTTCATTTGCCTGATTCTGGCATTTATTTATATGGCTTATAATGCTGGTTTTGAGCCTCATGACATGAAGGCATTGGATATTAAAACAACCGGAATTTTTACAGTCATTTTGCTCAGCAGCAGCTTTACTTTTTGGATTGCCGATAAGAATTATCAGAAAGGACAAATAAAAAATTTAAAGATCTGGCTCATCATTACAATTTTGCTGGGCGCTATTTTTTTAATCGGGCAAGGTGCGGAATACTGGCGCCTGATCAATGATAAAATCACATTAAGCAGCAGCGTTTTTGGAACCAGTTTTTACGCACTCACCGGTTTTCATGGCTTCCATGTTTTTGTTGGGCTCGTGCTTTTATCTATCATACTTGTTTTAACTTTTTTAGGCTATTTCAATAACACTTCTTCAAATGTGATCAGTACAGCAGGAATCTATTGGCATTTTGTTGATATCGTATGGATTGCAGTGTTTACGGTAGTTTACGTGTTGCCGCTTTTTACAAAATATTAAAGAACAATTTTTAAAAATAAAAAAGATGCGTTCAATTTTTTCATACTGGCAATTTGATATTCTCACAATAACTTTTATTGTTGGCTTGTGCATTCTTTATTTTTATGCCATTAATTTTAAAATTAAAAAACGGTCATTTTATTTTTTTTCAGGGATGTTTTTATTGATTTTATGCGTCAGTTCCCCTTTGCACTTTTTAGGAGAAAATTATTTGTTTAGTGCACACATGCTCTCTCATGTATTGATCATTTTAATTGCAGCGCCTTTGATGGTTGCAGGTATTCCCGCAGAAAATAAATTTAAAAAAACACTTCTTGCATTTTCCAAAATAAGAAAGCCATTTATTTGTTGGTTTGTTGGTGTTGGCATCATGTGGCTTTGGCATATTCCTTACATTTTTAATCATCTTTTTGCAATGACTACAATGGGTAGTTCCGATTCGATGAATCCATTGATGCTCCTGGAAATTGTAAGTTTATTGGTTGCAGGAATAATCTTTTCCTGGCCGGTTATTAATCCGTTTAAAGAATACAGAATACCAGGAATCACTGGCGTGCTCTATCTTTCAACGGCTTGTATCTTTTGTTCTATACTTGGATTGTTAATCACTTTTGCGCCTTTAGGAACCTATTTCCATCATCAAAATTTAATGGATGCATATGGTTATTTGCCTATGATAAGAAATGATTGGAAAATATCTGCAGCTGTTGATCAGCAAGTGGCGGGATTGATCATGTGGGTTCCTTGTTGCCTGATTTATTTAACGGCTTCGATGATTTTATTGATCAAATGGTTTGATGAGAAGCAGTCAGAAAAAAATATCATTGGAACAATAATTAGATAATCAAATAGTCTAAATAATTAAAATGGAAAAAGTAAAAGCAAAGCCTGAACATTTACCGCAACCTACTTACTGGCCGTTTTTTTTAGCGCTTGGATTGATGTTTTGTGGATGGGGATTATTAACAACCTGGCTTATTTCTGTTGCCGGACTTATCGTTTTTATCATATCACTTATCGGATGGATAAATATTTTACGACATGAATAATCAATTGGAAAATGAAGAAATCAGCAGAAGAAAATTTTTCATGAAGCTTAGCCTTGGCCTTGCCGGTTTAAGTGCTGCTGTTGCTGCAATTCCCGTTATCAGCGCTGTTCTTGCTCCGTTGTTAGAATCAAAAGTGGAAAAATGGAGAACAGTAGGAAAGCTGAATGATTTTCAAATGAACACCACAAACCTGGTTACATTTATTAATGCAGATCCGGAACCTTATGCAGGAATGACCGCAAAATCTGCAGCATGGCTGAGAAGAAGTAGTGATACCAATTTTATTGCTTTCGCCGCCAACTGCACGCATTTGGGTTGCCCGGTAAGATGGGAAAAAGACGCGCATTTATTTATGTGTCCCTGCCACGGCGGCGTTTATTATGCAGATGGAAGTGTGGCTGCGGGACCGCCACCAAAGCCTTTGACAAGATACCAGGTGCGCGTTATTAATGATGAAGTTCAGATAAAAACAGCGCCGCTTCCGATTACAAATATTGGTGGATCAAAGTCCCAGCCGGTATGAAAAATTTTTTAAAAAAAATATGGAAATGGATAGATGACAGAAGTGGTTTTTCTGAAAGCATTCTTCCGGTTATCACACATCCCGTACCACCGAGAGCCAAATGGAGTTACGTTTTTGGCAGCGCCACTTTGTTTTGTTTTTTATTACAGGTGATAACCGGAGTCGCGTTATCTCTTTTATACCAACCGTCATCAAAAGAAGCGTATCAATCACTACAGTTTATCACCAACCAGGCAAAATTTGGAAATGTGCTTCGTGGCATTCATTATTTTGGCGCTTCCGCGATGATCATTTTGGTTGGCCTTCACATGATGCGTACTTATATCACCGCATCGTATAAATATCCGCGCGAGATGAACTGGATCAGTGGCTTCTTTCTTTTGATTTTCACCATCTTCATGGGCTTTACCGGGCAGCTTTTACGTTGGGATTCCAATGGTGTGTGGTCATCAGTTGTTGCTGCACAACAATTAGGAAGAGTGCCATTTGTTGGCGAGTATTTGGCGCGTTTACTTCTGGGAGGAAACACCATCGGTGGCCAAACCTTGAGCAGGTTTTATTCTTATCATGTATTTATCGTGCCAGCATTCATCTTTTTATTTGTTGCTTTTCATTTATATCTTGTAATCCGAAATGGGATTTCGGAACCACCTAAAGCCGCAAGAATGGTGGATCCAAAAACCTATCGGTCGTGGTATCAAAATTTGTTGAAAAGGGAAGGCGTTCCTTTTTGGCCTGACGCCGCGTGGCGTGACATTATTGTAAGTGCATTTATAATTATTGCCATCATCGCTCTTGCAGTATTTTTTGGTGCGCCGGCACTGACGACACCACCAGATCCTTCAATGGTTCAAACCTCGCCAAACCCTGACTGGTACATGATCCCCTTCTTTGCATTGTTTGCCTTGATGCCGCACAAAATTGAATCCATCGCCATGTTGCTTGGTCCATTGCTGACGATTATTCTTTTGTTTTCAATTCCATTTATTTCTAACAAAGGAGAAAGAAGTCCATTGAAAAGGCCGTGGGCAATGTTTGGAGTGATCTGTGTTTTTGTTTTTGTGATCAGCTTATTGGTGATTGGTTTGCAGGCATCCTGGTCACCAAATTTTAATACAAAGCCTTTGCCTTTAACGGATATTAAATCTTCAAATCCTGATTCCACCATCATTAAAGGCGTTCATCTTTTTTATGCAAAAGGCTGCCAGTATTGCCACACAATCAATCATTATGGTGGCAAAGCCGGGCCCAATTTAACTACTGTCGGCAACCGTTTGTCAATTGAAGAATTAAAGGTCCGAATCGTAAATGGAGGAAAAAATATGCCATCCTTTGGAGGAATACTTTCAAAAGAAGATTTGAATAACATTGTTTCGTTCTTGCATTCTCAGAATTAGAAAGCATTGATTTTTAAAACAGCAAACAAAGGAATAACGGATATTCCTATTTTCTTTTTGGCACAATTTCCTTTTAAAGGCATAGCATTTGTATCATTATTTTTTTTATAAAATCAAATACAAATTGAATAACAAATATTTTTCGCAATGACTGATTATGAATTACTATCTAATCAGAATAATCTGTCAACCTTTCGGAAAAAAGTATGGATTGTAGTGAGCATTGCTGCTTTAATGTTTGTATTTCTATTCCTGTTCAAGATTTTATTCAGCGTGCTTTTATTGGTATTGGCGGGCGCTTTAATTGCGCTTTATTTTTATGGTGTTGCAGGTATTTTACAAAGAAAATTAAATACGCCGCCCAAAGCGGCAATTGTTCTTTCAGTTGTTATCAACATCGTTTTACTTGCAGGAATTATTTGGTTTGTTGGAGCTAGAATACAGGCTCAGATTTCCGAATTGTCCCAAACCCTTCCTGCAACTTTACAAACCGTGAAAGATTTTATCGCCAGCAGCGCCATTGGCAGAAATATGCTGAAGGAATTTAATTCAACAGGAGATTCGACAAAAACTTTAGACATACTAAACCGCTTTTTTTCTTCAAGTTTTGGTGTTTTAAGTGATTTATATATCATTCTCCTGCTGGCCATCTTTTTTATTTCTGCTCCTTCCGTTTATATAAAAGGAATGGTGAAATTACTTCC
>JAICYZ010000157.1 GCA_025933935.1 Chitinophagaceae bacterium | reverse complement strand
TGTACGCTAAATGATATTTTGGAACGACCTGCCCCGACTCAAGAGTAATTGGATTATCCACATGAAAAATATCGTAAGTCAAATTCTTCGATTGAAAGATTTAAAGAAAAATAAAATTACAACCACGGCTGTGTCCATGGTTGTAATTCAGGCGTGCAAAATTAATTTTTATGTTTTGTTATTTTGCAAAAACCTTTTCAAAAGATTGCTGCATGTCGGCTTCTATATCATCAATATGCTCGATACCGACAGATACGCGAAGAAGTGCTGGCGTAACACCGGCAGACAATTGTTCCTCGTCTGACAATTGCTGATGTGTAGTTGCAGCAGGTTGTATGATCAGAGTTTTGGTATCACCGACATTCGCAAGGTGGCTGATCATTTTTAAATTATCTACAAATTTCGTTGCGTTTTCTTTTCCTCCTTTTATTTCGAAAGAAAGAACGCCGCCGTAGCCGTGTTTCAAATATTTTTTTGCATTTGCATAATGCGGACTGCTTTCCAGGCCGGGATAATTTACTTTTTCAACATCAGGTTGTTTTTCGAGCCATTGTGCCAAAGCCAAAGTATTATCTACCGTACGTTGAACGCGCAAAGACAATGTTTCCAGCCCCTGGATCAGTAAGAAAGAATTGAATGGGGAAATAGCAGGTCCGAAATCACGCAAGCCTTCCACTCTGGCACGAATGATAAACTGAATATTTCCAAAAGGCCCTTTGCTTCCAAAAACATCATTAAAAACGAGGCCATGATATCCTTCTGAAGGTTCTGAGAAAACAGGATATTTACCATTTCCCCAATTGTAATTTCCTCCATCAACGATTACGCCGCCAATGCTGTTTCCGTGGCCGCCGATCCATTTGGTAGCTGCTTGCACCACCACATGCGCGCCATGCTCCAGCGGACGGAACAAATAACCGCAGCAAGCAAATGTATTATCAACAATTAACGGTAGATCATGCTTTTGCGCCAATGCAGAAAGCTTGTCAAAATCAGGAATGTTGAAATCTGGATTGCCAATCGTTTCTGTGTACAACGCTTTTGTTTTTTCGTCGATCAGCTTTTCAAAATTTTCAACGTTATTGTCTTTTGCAAATCTTGCTTCAATGCCAAGACGTTTTAATGAAACTTTAAATTGATTATAAGAGCCACCGTATAAAAAAGGGCTGCTGACAAAATTATCACCAGATCCCATTATATTGGTCAAAGCAAGGAACTGAGCCGCCTGCCCTGAAGAGGTTGCCAGTCCTGCAACACCGCCTTCCAAAGCCGCTACACGTTTTTCAAAAACATCGGTAGTCGGATTCATGATGCGTGTATAAATATTTCCAAATTCTTTCAGTGCAAAAAGATTGGCGCCATGTTCCGAATTTTTAAAAGTAAAAGAGGTTGTTTGATAAATAGGAACCGCGCGTGAACCGGTTGTTGGATCTGGCTCCTGGCCAGCATGTTGTTGTAATGTTTCAAAATGTTGAGAGCTCATGAATGATGATTTATAAGTGAAAGATTAAATAATTTATTTGTGAGAGAAGGAAAGCCTTCGTTGGATGATATGAAAAGTAAGATGCCTTACGGCATGCAACGGATGCACATACAGCAGGAGTTGCATGAAATAGAATGTGCTATTGTCTTTGATTGTATCATTATTATCCTACAAATATAGTAGGGAAATATTTATATGAACAAATTTTTTTTCAAGTATGTTTTTCGGGAAAGGAATTATGCTTTTTAAATCTATCTTCTACCAATTTTTTTCTAATAGAAAATAGAAAATACCATTATTTCTTCATTTGCTGATTACTTGCTATTTCAACAATTTGCTTAATTTCTTTAGCGTTTCTTTCAGATATTCAAAGTCATCAAGGGAATTATAAACCTGGAAAGAAATGCGCAAATAATTTTCATTTCCGCGTTGCATTACCGGTATTTCAATTTTATAATCGTTGTATAAAACTTCTTTTAATTGATAAGGATTATCCGTTCGGATTGGAATGCTGCACATTTGTCCTAAAAATTCTTCAGAAACCGGACATAATGGATTTGTATCCAAAAGCTCACAAAACTCAGGATATTGTTCCAGTATGATTTTCCTGCATACGGCAGTTCTTTTATCCATCTCATTTTCCTGAAAAAATTTCATGATAGCCGGCGCGGTTAAGAACGCAGAAATATCGCGTGTGCCCTGCATTTCATTCTCTTCGAGAAATTTTGATTTAACCGGGTTTAGGGCTTCATATCCCCAGCTAATGATTAAAGGCTCAAGTTGATCCTGAAAACTTTTTTTTACGTACAAAAAAGTAGATCCTTTCGGTCCAAGCAACCATTTATGCAATGTCCCGGTATAGAAATCTGCTTGTATTTCTTCTAAATTTAATGGAATATGACCGGGAATGTGCGCACCGTCAATGATTGTGATGAGTCCAAGTTCTTTGGCCCGGTCACAGATTTCTTTTACCGGAAAAACCAATGCTGTGGCGCTCGTGCAATGTCCGAGAGAAATTGCTTTTGTCTTATCGTTATATCCTTTCCAGAATTCTTCAATAAATTTTTCTTTTGAAACTAACGGTAATGAAATGTTTTGTTTGCGATACGTGAATCCATTTTTTTTAGAATAAAAATCAAAAGTTTTATCAATAGCACCATATTCAAGGTTCGTTGTTAAAACTTCATCGCCCGGCTGAAAGTTCAAACTTTTTACGACCTGGTTTACAGCCATAGTAGGATTTTGCGTAAAGAAAAAATCTTCACAGTTGCATCCGATATATGCAGCCAAAGCCTGCTTGGAAGTGAGCAATGCAGCAGGACTTATTTTAGTGATGAATTGTACTGGTTCAAATTCGAGCGCTCTTTGCCAATATTGATAGTTCTCAAGAACCGGCCGTGGGCAAGCGCCAAATGAACCATGATTTAAGTAAGTGATTGAAGGGTCTAATAAGAATTGATCTTTGATATTATTCATTGATATTTTGGTGAATGCTTTTGTATAAGGAATAATTTGTTCGGGAACAAAATAACAAAAGTAAATCTTGTATCTTTTAAATATCAAATTTATATATTTCAACTTCAGGCGAAGAATTTTATGCTAAATTTGACCTATCAAATGTATCTAAAATGCAACTAGCAGATAGAATTACAACGAATCCGGGAATATTTAATGGGAAGCCAATTATCCGGGGAATGAGATTTGGGGTGGCTGACGTACTTGGTTATTTAGCTGCCGGCATGACCTTTGACGAAATTCTGGCTGATTTTCCTTACCTGGAAAGAGAGTATATTGTTGCGGCTCTTGAGTATGCGCAAAATAAAGTGAATCATTTATGAATACAGAATTATTAAAAAGAATTACGATTGTGCCGGGATTAATGTCTGGACAAGCAACTATAAGAAGCATGAGATTTCCTGTAGGTGATATCCTTGAAATGCTGGCCAGTGGGATGACTAATGAAGAAATTTTAGAACAACATCCGATTCTTGAAAATGAAGATATACAGGCTGCTTTATTGTATGCAGCGTTACGGATAAAAAATACCGTTATTATAAATGATGCAGCATGATTGGGAAATTTGGCTGGACAATCATTTCACCCATTATTGCAAAATGGCTGAGAGAAAAGACAGGGCTGGAGGTTAAATCCTCTTACTTTTTGAAGTTCGATCATTTAAAAGATCTTGAGATTTATTCAAAAGCCAAAAAGGCCGGAAAAATAAATCCGGCTCACCTCCTAAATTAATAAGCCTGAAAGTTCCAAATTGTGATAATAAAATTCTCTTCTCAATTCTGGAAAGAAATATAGAAAAAGCTATTCGCACATTACTTGATTTTAATAAAGACATAATAGAAATACAATGAGCAAATTTTCAGAACATAATTTCAAAAATGAAAAAGCACTCGTAAGAGTTGATTTTAATGTACCACTCGACGAGAATTATAATATTACTGATGACACCAGGATGCGCGCCGCAATTCCAACAATAAAAAAAATTCTTGATGACGGAGGAAGTGTAATTCTCATGTCGCATTTCGGCAGACCAAAAGGTGGACCTGAGGAAAAATTTTCTTTAAAACATTTATTGCCGCACTTGAAAGAATTGTTACCAGGTGTTACCGTTTTATTTTCAAATGATTGCATCGGTCCGGAAGCAGAGCAAAAAGCAAAAGATTTGAAACCAGGTGAAGTATTGCTTTTAGAAAATCTTCGTTTTCACAAAGAAGAAGAAAAAGGAAATGAAGAATTTGCAAAAAAACTTGCTTCGCTGGGCGATGTGTATGTAAATGATGCTTTTGGCACTGCACATCGTGCACATGCTTCCACAGCAGTTATGGCTCAATTTTTCCTAGAGGATAAAAGAATGTTTGGTTTGCTGATGAATGCAGAAGTGTCGAATGCCGAAAAGGTTCTGAACAGTTCAGAAAAACCATTTACGGCGATTCTTGGGGGTGCTAAAGTGTCTGATAAAATTGAGATTATTGAGAATTTATTAAAGAAAGCAAACAACATCATTATTGGTGGAGGTATGGCTTATACTTTTTTAAAAGCACAGGGAAAAGAAATTGGAAACAGCCTTTGTGAGGAGGATAAATTAGACCTGGCGAATGACATTTTATCCAAAGCAAAACAACAAAATGTGCAATTTCTTTTGCCGGTCGACAGCGTTGTCGCGGATAAATTTTCGGAAGACGCAGATACAAAAATTGTCAACAATGACCAGATTGAAAAAGGCTGGATGGGGTTGGATATTGGCCCTGAATCTATAAAGATTTTTACCAAAACCATTATGGAAAGCAAAACGATTTTATGGAATGGACCTATGGGCGTTTTTGAAATGAAAAAGTTCCAGGCTGGGACAAAAGCCATTGCAGAAGCGATTGCGAAAGCAACAGAAAACGGCGCTTACAGCCTGGTTGGCGGAGGCGATAGTGTTGCCGCCATCAATGAATTTAATCTTGCAGATAAAGTAAGTTATGTTTCTACAGGCGGCGGTGCTTTGCTCGAGTATTTTGAAGGAAAAGAATTGCCGGGAATAAAAGCAATCAACAGTTAGAAAGCGGTGTTATGCAGCAACGAATTAAAAACTTTCTCATTGATTTTTACCGGGTATTTTTTCTTTAATTCCTTAACCCATTTTTCTTCCAGGTAATTTTGATAATCATTGATTACCAATCCCTTTGCATCCTGGAAGTTTCTTGGCTCATGATCAGCGTAAACTTTTATAATTTGTGCAAAAACTGCTGTGCCGTCGGTTTTGTTTATAACCGGCAATGTGATTAAACCGTCTCTAAACATCGTTCTGTCAATCACTGGAATCTGTCCCAGTTCATATCTGCCCGAATCGGCCTGTATTTGTGTGGGATTGTCTGCTACTACTTCACGCCATGTTTTTCTTCTTCTTAATTGCGCAATAGCGTTATCCGCTACAGTTTTATCAGAGCACGAAAAAATGATGGCATCTGCACTGTTGCTCCAGAAATATTTTTCCTTGTGTGTGTTATAAAAATTTTTTAAACCGGTCGTATCTGCTGCGGCTTTGTTCCATACTTTCTGTTGCATTATTTCAAAAAGCATATTGCCATCTTTAAATTCTTCGATTTGATTTTTAAAAGCAACATTATAATTCTGCAGTCTGGAAGCATAATTTGAAAAAGCGGACGCCTTTATAAATTGATCAAATAATGATTTGTATGAACTGCGATCACTTCCGGCAACAACATTTGAATGTTGTAAATAAACAATCCAATCGGCTACTTTTACTGTTTTGTGATCATTAAAGGAAAATAAAACGGTGCTTTCATTCACGTTTCCGGCAGTGATATTTTTATTGCTCATGAGAGAACTGTCGCTTACCTGCCATAAATTATCCTCATTGACATTGTCTTTTTTGAAGCCAATAACAGGTAATATCTCTTTTAAAAATTTTTGTTTGGCCACTTCAATGCGGCTGTCTTTCAAAACTTCCTGTTTCAGATTGTATATAAACGCTTCATCACTTTTTGAATCCGGAACCGGTGTCCCAGAAATGCGTTTGATAATATGGTAACCAAATTTCGTTTCAAATGGTCTAGAAATTTCTCCATTTTTTTTAAGTGAAAACGCGTGATTTTCAAAAACAGAATCATATTTGGCTGTCCCGAATTCTGGCATCACACCGCCATTCAAATACGTATTTTTGTCATCGCTGAATTCTTTTGCCAAAGTTGCAAAATCACTTCCATTCATTAAGGCATCATATACAGAATCAGCCAGCTTTTTTGCTCCTGCTCTTTGCTGATCAAATCCTTCGGGTACAGCAAATAAAATTTGTGCAATGGTGATTTTTCCAACTGCTTTTCTTTCGCCTATATTTTTAAAGACATACCAGCCTTTTTTTGTTTCAACAGGAAGGCTTGATTCACCAGGGTTTAATGAGTAAACGATATTTTCAAAAAGATAAGGCAATGAAAAAACAGTAACATATCCCGCATCACCTTTTTGAATTTTTATGGCACTGTTTGCATTTGCTTTTGCAAATATTTCAACATCATTTTTTTCATTGCTTCTCAATTTTCCCGCAAAATTCTTAATCATTTTGAATTGATTGTCCGAATCAGCCGTTTGATTATTATTTAAGAAATAATAAACTACATGAACGTCTTTCTGACTCCGTTCAAAAGCTTCATTTACCAGACGGTTCACTTCCTTGTCATCATCGAGGTAATTATCCTGTATCTGCGTACGAAAGTTTTGCAGATCTGCTTTCATGGAAGGAAGCGTATCCAAATGAATATCTTTTGCAGCCTGCACTTTTAGCTTGAATTTTATATATAAGTCGAGGTAATCGCGAAGCGCTTGTACACTATCCGGAGAGGCAGTTTTATTTTTATTAAAGGCAGTTAAGAATTCATCAGCATTTACAGAATGATTGCCATAAGTAAAAAGCGTTTGGCTATAAGAAATAAAAATAAATGAACTACATATAACGGCAAGAAACAGTTTCTTCATTCAATATTTTTTTGAGGATTGTTATAGCTTAAATGAACATCCAATCTATTTAAGTACATTTTCGGCTGACCTGGAACCCTGGTTTTTTATTTTCATATCCAATACGTCATCCATTTGTTCCATTGTCAATTTTTTGGCAATAATTTTTTTATCCTTATCAAGAAGATAAATCGTTGGAGTTTGGATCACATCATACAATTGTTTGTAAGAAGGTGCTTTTGCCTGTTCTATCATCTTTCTTTGACCTTCAGTTTCATACACATTGACCCAGTTTTCCATTTTGTTTTCTTTGATAAAATCTTTCCATTGCTCCAGGTCTTTTGTCTCTGTCAGAACACCATACATTTTCACGCCTTCATTTTTCCATTTAGCGTTATAAATAGAATCGAGCCGCGGAACCTGTACCCGGCAATGCCCGCAAGTTGGATCCCAAAAAACAACAACTGTATAAGCTGATTTAATATTATAAAGCGAGGTATTATTGCCTTTCGCATCCACCATTTGAAGATCGGCAGCCTGTTCGCCAATTAAATTCGACATCAGCATATAAGCTCTGTTAGAAATCGTCGTGAGCTGTTTTTCATTCAGCCAGCTTGAAACTCCTTTTGAATGATATTTTTCGAAAAGGTGCACAAACACAGCATCCTGGCCCATATATTTTGGATTAATGTATTCATCTGTAAGCCAGTTCAATAAAAATTTGTACATCTCCGGAGAAGACCTCGCCAATAACAATAAGTAATCTGATTCTTTTATGATAGAATCAGGAGCCTGGGGAACGACGTTCCTGAAATAATCTTCCAGCTTCGGCAAAAAGAAAGGAGTACGAATGATCCGGTCATCCATAAATGTAATTCCGTCCCAATAATGCTTTTTATAATACTGATAATTTTCTACAGAATCCTGGTGTGTTGCCGGATGCGTATTTAAAACGGGCGTTGGCTTCATACTGGTCAAAAGCGTTGCCAGCATCGATTCGGGATGTTCTTTAATGATTTTATCGCGGTAATTATTCAATTCTTCATTTAGCGCCTGGTATTTTTTTTCATGAAGGGAACTATCGGTTTTATTTGTCGATCTTTTATATGCTTCCACTTCATCCTGCAGGAGTTTTCCTTTTACGCTAACAAATTTCTGATACTGCTGAAAAAGAATATTCTCCTTCGAGCCCGTCACTTCTGTTTTGTTGATTAGGTCAGTTGTGTCTGCTTTGATGTTAATTACCTGGCCTTTATCTACCAGGAAATCAAACAATTTATTCTTTCCGGGAAATACGATTGAATACACGCCCGGCAGCATTTTTTCTTTACCTTGAAAAATGGCAACGCCTTTTGAATTTACGATCGCAGAATCCTGCACATTCATGTTTTTGCCATAATAATAGGTCAGGTAAGCGAGTCCGCTTTTATAATCCGGTGTTTGTAACGTAACCTTGTATCCTTGCCCGTGAGAAGTAGCAAAAGCAACAAGAAATAATGATAAGGAGGCGATTATTTTCATCTGTTCAGGTAATAAAAAACAAAAATATTCAATTTGAATGGTAAATAAAGAAGTGGAAAAATAGTTAACATTTTCATTAGCCACGCAATTTGCACACAAATCGGTCAGTAGCAAACAGAGAAATAAACTGAATTTGTATTTGCATAAAATTAGTAAGATGATTGATGCAGCAAAACTTTTTTTAAAAAAATAAAGAACGATCCGCCGGTATAACGAAGAAAGGATTACGCAAATTGTAACACGCGATCAACAAATTCGCCAGGAAATCGCCGATATTTTCATGTCAACATTGCTATCTTTGAAAGATGCAAACTGTTCATCTCTTAATTTATGGAAAAGTCCAGGGTGTTTTTTTCAGAGAGACCGCCAGAAAAGTTGCCGAAAAATTAAATATAAAAGGCTGGATTAAAAACAGCCCCGATGAAAAAGTCGAAGCGTTGGTCACCGGAGAAGAAAACGACGTAAAAGATTTTATTGAATGGTGCAAAAAGGGACCAGAAAGAGCAAAAGTGAAAGAAGTAATTGTTTCAGAGCAAACAAATATTTCTTTCCCGGATTTTCAG
>JAICYZ010000268.1 GCA_025933935.1 Chitinophagaceae bacterium | reverse complement strand
CAAGGGTATAATTATCCGGCAAGATATGTAGAGCTTTTGTGGGATAATAATGCGATGAAAGTGACCAACGTGCCGGAAGTAAATGAATATATCAAACGCGATTATCGCCCCGGTTTTGGTGTAAATTATAATGTATAAAATCTAAACTATCTAACATGAACAGAAGAGAAGCCGTTCAATACATTTCACTCCTTTTGGGGGGAACGTTGGTTGGTGGCAATGCATTTTTATCCGGATGTAAAAGCAATACCGGTGTATCGACCACCTTTACGCCCGAAGATGTTGCTTATCTCGATGAAGTGGCCGATACTATTTTGCCACCGACAAAAACTCCCGGTGCAAAAGCTGCGAAAACAGGTCAGTTTATGACGGTCATGGTCAATGATTGTTATGAAGAAAAAGATCAGAAGGTTTTTCATGAAGGCATGAAAAAATTGAATGATTTTTCTGAGAAAACCTATGACAATTCCTTTGTAAAACTGAATCCGCAACAGCGCCACGACCTGTTGGTAAAACTCGATAATGAGCAAAGGGAATACACGAAAAACAAGAAGAAGGACGATCCTTCTCATTATTTCAGAATGATGAAAGAGCTTACGATGCTCGGATACTTTACATCCGAAATCGGATGCACACAAGCTCGCCGCTATATTGAAGCTCCAGGTCATTATGATGGAAATCTTCCGTATAAAAAAGGAGATAAAGCATTTTCGTAAGCAATAAAAGATTTCGAAAAATCTCAGAAAAAGGCGTGATGCAGGCCTTTTTCTGAGGTTTTTATTTTTCTAAAAAAGCTGGCAATGGTGCTGATCTTTCTGTGTGCCCACTGCTTTTATTTACAATAATTTTTTTCTTGGCAAAGAAACAAGTATTGAAGATTCAGCTTCTGTTAATTACCAGTCCAAGCGGGAAAAGTTCCTTTCCATACATTTCATTCAGAAGCGCGCCGGCTCCGGTGTATATAGCTGATCCGCCACAAATAATTCCTTCATAGCCGGTAAAAGTTTTTAGAAATGTATTGCCGGAATAATCGCCAAGTGCCAGTAAAAAAAACAAGATTGTCAAGGTGGCAAAAACGAATTGCAGCGATCTGGAGATACGAAGTGTGCCGAAAAAAAGAAGCGCTGTAAATATTCCCCACATCACCAGGTATGCCACCATCGCGCTTTCCGAAGCGGGAGGTATCCAACCCATTTTTGGCATTACGATCAAGGCAACCAATGTAAGCCAGAAGGAACCATAAGAAACAAATGCAACCAGTCCGAAAGTATTTCCTTTTTTCGCTTCGATGATTCCTGCAATGATCTGTGCAATGCCGCCATAAAAAATCCCCATAGCAAGTATCATTGAGTTCATTTCAAAAATTCCGGCATTATGAAGATTCAGAAGAACGGTAGTGAGGCCGAATGCCAGAAGTCCGAGCGGTGCCGGATTTGCAGTGTTGTCTTTGATAATAACAGTAGATTGTTCCATAAGAATAGTTTATAAAAAATGAGAATTAAAAATATTACTAATAATTCAGATTTTAAAAAGAAAATAAAAACTATTTGTTGATTGGAACAAGCGAATAATAAAAAGCAGTAAAACAATAAATAACCCGAATTCTTAATTGCTGACGCTTAATTATTTCACCTGGCTTAACTGGTTTTTCAAAAAACTTTCCTGTTGTTTTACATTCACTAACAAATCGTCTAATTTTTGCTGTAAATCGCCGGTATTCAAAGCGAGTGTCGCTTTTGAAAGATTTACTTCTTTCAGGTTTGCATTGGCATTGGTAACCAGCTTCCTGATATTTCGAAAAAGAGTTTGTATCTCCTCATTCGATTTTGCCGGTTGAAACTGGTTGTTTTTGTAAGTGTAAAAAGAGTTTAATAAATCGATTGCATGGTTATAGTCGGCAACAGATGAATCATACAAAGCAATATCTCTGTCCTGGTAACGTACTTCAATTTCCAGCTGCAGCCGCTTTAGTTTTGTATCGATTTTTGAAGCCGGCCACTTGCTATTTTTAATCCGGTCAATGGAAGATAAATATTGCTGCATCCCGGTCATTTTTTTAAAGGAATCTATCGAATCTTTATAGTTAAAATAATTCTTTTCATTCTGTTCACTGCTATTGCCGGATGCAAATTCTTTATACGTTACCGGATAGTTTAAAAATTGAAACATAGGATCAAAAGGAAGATGAGTTTGAATAAAAACTGCCGGTGATATTCTGAAAAAATTATTTTGCCTGTGTTCTATAAAACTTCCGTTTCTGACATAACCTGCATCCCATGTAGGATCATAGAAATTCCATTCGCCATCAGCAAATGCTGCACACCACACATGCGGAACGCGGTCAATAGATCCGCTTTGGCGGGTATATCCTTCAATGGCAAAAGATTGAATTCCGGATTTACGACACAGGTCATTAAAAATCGCTGCGAAGTTTTCACACACACCTCTCTTTCTCCTTAAGGCAACAGAAACCCGTTGTTCATTATCCTCATCTAAAATGACGTAATGAATGCTATCGGCGTCATATTTAATATTCGAGGTAATCCAGTTATAAATCGCAGAAATTTTTTCATCATCAGTCTGATAATGCTTGTTCATAAATGCAGCGATATCGTCAGCATTATTGGTTTGGGCAGCAGGAATATAAACAGCAGGCTGAGCAAAAGTGAATTGAGCACAGCATAAAAAAGCTACAAAAAATAAGACGCGCACCATTAAATAAAGTTAGAATTCCTTTTGAAAACGATTTGTAAAATATTTACATCAAAGAAGGAAAGAATCGCACTTTGTGTTTTCATTTATAAAATAAATATCCAGCCCCACCAGGCAAATTAAAATTAGCAATCCTCAATATTTATTTGTTTGCTATTCATCCTTAAAATACTTTTGATTATTAATGCTTTAGCCGTCATGAGTGTTACAAAAATCTAAAGTTGATTTCACAGATTCAATTCAAATAAAAAAACGCATGAAATTAAAACACATCCTAAACTGCTTTGTATTTCTTTTTGCCCTCAGTTTTTCTTCTTTTGCACAAGTAAAAAAAGAAAGCACTTCTGTAAAAGTGGATATCAGCAAAGACACTGTAATTAATTTTAAAAAACCACAAAAATCGGTGACACACGGAAGTGTAACGATAGAAGGAAAACGAATTAATTACGATGCAACAACCGGTACGCTGATATTGAAAAATAAAGAGGATTCGCCCACCATTAGTATGTCTTATGTATATTATATGAAAAGCGATGACGATCCTTCCAACAGGCCGGTCACTTTTATTTATAACGGCGGCCCGGGAAGCGCTACCATCTGGCTTCACATGGGTGCGTGGGGGCCTCAACGTGTTTATCTGAATGATACATCCAGAACAAAACCGCCATATAAAACCGTAAATAATGATTACAGCCTGTTGGATGCAAGTGACCTCGTTTTTATTGATGCTCCGGGAACAGGCTTTGGTGAAGTAATTACGAAAAAAATGGGTGGTGCCGGTGAAGGAAAAGATTTCTTTGGAATCGATCAGGATGGCCGCGCTTTTGCTGATTTTATTACTGAATTTATTACTGACTTCAACCGTTGGAGTTCGCCAAAATACTTATTCGGCGAGAGTTACGGCACCTTCCGATCTGCTGTTGTTTCAAATCTTTTGCAGGATGAGGGAGTCGGATTGAATGGCGTGATCCTGCTTTCTCAATTATTGACTTACGAAAACATGAGCGATGCTGCTAATGAACATCCGGGCAACGACAAGCCTTTTGAACTTGCTTTGCCTTCGTTTGCCGCTACTGCCTGGTATCATCACAAACTTCCAAATCAGCCTGCACAATTAGAATCATTTTTAAAAGAAGTAGAACATTTTGCCCTGAATGATTATGCAGTTGCGCTAAACAAAGGTGCATCGCTGGATTCTGTTTCCTTTGATCAGATGGCGGAAAAATTACATCAATATACCGGGCTTCCCGCAGAATATATACGAAAGGCCAATTTGCGTGTAAGCGGCCCGCAGTTTGAGCAGGCGTTGCTTGGAAAAGAAGACCAGATCACCGGTCGGCTTGACTCAAGGTTTGCAGGCGATGCCATTGATCCGCTAAGCGAATACGCGCAATACGATCCGATGGATTCTTATATTGATGCTGCGTTCACAGCTGCGTTCAATAATTATGTAAGAACCGAATTGAAGTTTGGAAAAGGAATGAAATACAAAACTTCTGGAGATGTACATCCATGGGATTTTAAGCGGAAAGGATTTCTCGGTTTTCCAAATGTGATGAATGACCTGGCTCATGCGATGGTTTACAATCCGGATTTAAAAGTGATGCTAAATATGGGTTATTTTGATTTGGGAACTCCGTATTTTGAAGGAATTTATGAAATGAAACATTTACCAATGCCAAAGGCCTTACAAAAAAATATAGAATACGATTTTTATAACTCCGGGCATATGGTGTACCTGCATCCGGAATCTTTGAAACAATTGCATGATAATGTAGTTAGATTTATAAATTCTTCATTAAAGTAAAGTTTGAAAGCGAATCGTTGAAAGTTTTGCAAACATCGATTAGCCGTAAGAACGAATTCTGCAATTAATTACTTTTGCAACCAATTTTAAAAAATCACGGTTATGAAAGTAATGAAATTTGGGGGTACCAGCGTTGGTAAACCAGAGAGAATGGCAGAAATAAGCAGGCTGATCACCAAAGAAGATGAACCAAAAATTGTTGTATTAAGCGCCTTGAGTGGGACGACGAATGCGCTAACCGAAATAAGCGATTCATTAGCAAAAGGCGACAGGCAAAATGCAAAAAATCGTATTGATGCTTTAGAAGATCATTACCAGGCATTTATTAAAAACCTGGTAAAGAGTGAAATTTTTTATCAAAAAGCAAAAGACGTTCTTGCCGAGCATTTTGAATTTCTCAACATCATTTTAAAAATATCTTATAGCGAAGCATTAAATAAAGATATCCTTGCGCAGGGCGAATTGCTCAGCACAAAAATGTTCAGCATTTATCTTCAGGAACAAAATATCCCCCATGTATGGTTGGCGGCGCTCGACTTTATGAGTATTGACGTCTTTGGTGAACCGCAGGTGGAAAATATAAAAGTGAAACTTGCCAATTTATTGGAAGCACACCAGGGAGATACTCTT
>JAICYZ010000117.1 GCA_025933935.1 Chitinophagaceae bacterium | reverse complement strand
TGATAGTTACGTTCCAAATATTGAATTGAACGGGGCAATTCCGATATTGATTTCGCTTGTGTATCCTGATTATAAAATTGATTGGGATTTGATAAAGGAAAAAATCACTCCCGCTACCAAAATGATTATGCTCAATTCTCCAAACAACCCTACAGGAAGAATACTGGATGAGAATGACATCGCACAATTAAGAAACATTGTGGCAGGAACCGGCATTTTTATTTTAAGTGATGAGGTTTATGAACACATCATTTTCGACGGCCGCAAACATGAAAGTATTTTAAAATACCCGGATCTTTTTCAGCGCAGTTTTGTCACTTTTTCGTTTGGTAAAGTATATCATTGTACCGGGTGGAAAACAGGTTATTGCATTGCTCCTGAACCACTCATGAAAGAGTTTTTAAAAGTACATCAATACAATTGTTTTTGTACCAATTCGCCTTTTCAATATGCACTTGCGCATTTTATCCACAACAAAGAACAATACCTGCAGTTGGGAAATTTTTTACAGCATAAGAGAGACTATTTTCAGAATTTAATGGCACAAACAGGATTCAAACCTTTACCTTCTTACGGAAGTTATTTTCAATTATACAGTTACGAAGATTTAAGCGATGAAAGTGAAATTGACTTTGCCAAAAAGCTAACAATAGAAGCGGGCGTCGCTACGATTCCTGTTTCTGCATTTTATCAACAGGGAAAAGACAACAAAGTGTTGCGTTTTTGTTTTGCTAAAAAAGAAGAAACTCTTAAAAACGCTATTGAACGCCTTGTTAATTATCAAAAAAAGAAATAAGAATTTCCCTTAATTGTTCGGGTACTGTAAAAAAAACGGTTGTGTCAAAAAAGTGTGGCAATTGGGCAATTCATTCTCAAATCGGTAAAAAAAATCAACAACTTAACCCGGTTCGTTAAATTCTTTAACAGTAAATACAATCGCTTATTCATGGAATATATTTTGATACCTTCTATAAATCAATTCAAAAATCTTAAAAATTATTTTATGAAAAAAATCAGTTTTGCGTCGATAATAGCCGCTGCTCTTATTCTATCTGCCTGCAATGGCAATTCGAATAAAACTACGACTTCCGACAGCACGTCAATGACAAGCACTACCGATACAGGTATGAACCACATGGCTACTACCGATACTATGAATCATACAGATACCATGAATCATAATAATAACGCGGTAGCAACCGTAGGCAATGATGAACAGGATTTTGCAAAAGATGCAGCAGCTGGAGGAATGATGGAAGTTCAATTGGGAAATATTGCTCAAAAAAATTCATCTACAAAAGCTATCCAGGATTTTGGAAAAATGATGGTGGATGATCATAGCAAAATCAATGATAACTTAAAAGACCTTGCTTCAAAAAAGAATGTGGCTTTGCCGTCAACAGTTACAGACAAACAACAAAAGGACATTGATAAATTAAGCAAAGAAACAGGAGCTGAATTTGATAAAGATTATGTTTCTATGATGGTTAATGATCATAAAGATGATATTGCCGCATTCAAAAAAGCAGGAGATAAAATGAAGGATGCTGACTTTAAAGACTTTGTCATCAAAACACTTCCTACGCTTCAGAAACATCTGGATGCAATACAGGCTATAAAGAAGAAAATGTAAATACCAGAAAGAAGAAAATGTAAATACCAGGGATAAAAGGGAGCGCGTAATTGCGCTCCTTTTTTATTTTCAAAACGAAGAAGATTGTATTCTTACTGGTTATAGTCAACCCCGGAATATAGTTTCAATGCGCTTCCAGCCAGTTTTCTCCCACACCTATTTCTGCCTCTACCGGCACATCGTTTGGCAGCTTCATCGCATTTTTCATCCCATCAATTATGATTGGCTTTATCGTTTCAATCTCTGATTTATGGGCGTCAAAAACAAGTTCATCATGCACCTGCATGATCATCTTTGATTTGAAATTATGTTTCTGAAATTCACGGTGAATATCAATCATTGCAAGCTTGATCATATCGGCAGCCGTTCCCTGGATCGGTGAATTAATTGCATTTCGTTCTGCATAACCGCGAACGGTAAAGTTCGAAGAGCTAATATCTTTCAGCCAGCGCTTTCTGCCCATTAACGTTTGTACATAACCGTTAGTCTTGCAGAATTGTTTCATCTCTTCCATGTATTTTTCAATCCGGAAGAATTGCTTTTTGTAATTTTCAATAATCTCTTTTGCTTCCGTACGGCTGATGCCCAGGTTTTCGGCAAGGCCAAAAGCTCCTTGTCCGTAAATAATTCCAAAGTTTACACTTTTAGCTTTATAACGCATTTCTTTTGTAACCTCATTTTCTTCCACACCAAACACTTTTGCAGCGGTAGCTGTATGAATATCTTTTGCCAAACGGAAAGCTTCAGACATAGCAGGGTCGCCACTGATAGCCGCTACAATCCTTAATTCTATTTGCGAATAATCGGCAGATACTATTAGATAGTCACTGTTTCTTGGTATAAATGCTTTTCTTATTTCCCTTCCTCTTTCAGTTCTTACCGGAATATTCTGAAGATTGGGATTGATGCTGCTGAGCCTTCCTGTCACCGCAATTGCTTGCGCATAATTTGTATGAACACGGGATGTTTTTTTGTTGATGAGTTGTGGCAGCGCATCTACATAAGTTGATTTTAGTTTGGTCAGTTCACGAAAATTCAAAATGTCTTCAACAATTGGATTTTCTTTGGCCAGTTTCAGCAATACGTCTTCACCGGTTGAATGCTGCCCACCCTTTGTTTTTTTAATTTTATCGCCTAATTGCATTTTATTAAACAATACTTCGCCAAGTTGTTTCGGCGATGCCAGGTTAAACCGGATTCCTGCTTGTGCATACACACTTTCTTCAGATTTCTTTGCTTCTGCTTCCAGCTCTTTTGAATAAGTGTTTAAAAAATCAGTATCGATATTCACGCCTTCATACTCCATATCCAGCAACACTTTCAGCAGGGGCGATTCTACTTCTTCAAACACTCTTTCCACTTCTTTCGTTTTTAAATGAGGAGTGAAAATTTGTTTTAACTGGAGGGTAATGTCTGCGTCTTCAACTGCATATTCCTTTGCTTTCTCTATTTCCACTTCCCGCATCGTTACCTGGTTTTTTCCTTTGCCAATCATTTCTTCAATTGCAATCGGAAGGTAGCCGAGATATTGAGCGCTTAACAAATCCATATTGCGGCGTCCCTCACTTTCTATCACATAATGGGCAAGCATCGTATCAAAGAATTTTCCTTTCAATTCAACTCCATACCATTTCAAAACAAGCAAATCGTATTTGATATTTTGGCCGATCCAAAGCTTGGATTCATCATCAAATATTGGCTTAAAAAGCAAAAGAAGATTTCGAGTTATTTCTTCATCTGCCGGCATGGGAATATAATATCCTTCAGCCGGTTTTACTACAAAGCTTAATCCTACCAATTCCGCGTCATTCGCATCAATGCTGGTGGTTTCTATATCAAAAGAAATTTCTTTTTCTGGTAATAACCTTTTTACTAACTCCTGAATTTCTTCCTCGCCTTCCATGAGATAATAATTGTGTTCGGTATTGTTGATATTTTTTTCTGCGATAAGCCCGGGCATTTCTTCCCGCGCTTTTTCTTCTTTTGCTTTTACCTGGACGGTTTCTGTTTTTGTTACCTGGATTTCGGTGGTGTTGCCGAAAAGGTCCGTTTGAATTACGGTCTTTTCCATTGTAAAAACAGTGTACTCATCACCCAAAATCCTTTTCCCCAAAGTTTTGAATTCCAGTTCGGTAAAAATGTCTTTCAGCGCTTCAATGTTATAATCTTTAATCCGGAAATCTTCTTCATGAAACTTGCAGGGAACATCAGTGATGATCGTTGCCAGTTTTTTACTTAAAATTGCCATTTCTTTTCCTGCTCTTATCTTCTCTCCCAGTGCGCCTTTTATATTCTCAGCATCGGCCAACACCTTTTCTAAAGTTCCATATTGTGACAACAATTTCGAAGCAGTTTTTTCACCAATGCCTGCAATACCAGGGATATTATCGCTGGCATCACCCATCAACCCCAGAATGTCAATGACTTGTTTTACATTTTGAATTCCCCATTTTTCACATACTTCTTTTTCACCCAAAATTTCTACTTTTCCTCCCTGGTATCCTGGTTTGTAAATCTTAATATTTTCTGTTACCAACTGTCCAAAATCTTTATCCGGCGTTACCATAAAAACCTGGTAACCGTCTTTCTCTGCCTGCTGTGCAAGACCGCCAATCAGGTCATCAGCTTCATATCCATCACATTCTACCACTGGTAGATTAAATCCCTTGATAATTTTTTTTATGTCAGGAATCGAAATAATCAGATCTTCAGGTGCTTCCTGTCTTTGTGCTTTGTAAGCGGCAAAATCGGTATGCCTTTCTGTGGGCGCCACTGTGTCAAATGCGACGGCAAGGTGAGTAGGATTTTCTTTTTTTATGATGTCAACCAAAGTGCTGGTAAATCCATATTGGGCATTCGTGTTTTTTCCTTTTGTAGTGATTATCGGGCTGCGAATCAATGCATAATACGAGCGGTAAATCAATGCCATTGCATCAAGCAGAAATAATTTTTTTTCCATCCGGTAAATTTACAAAATAGTAAGAAGGGTAAAGAAATTTGAAAACTGTCTAAGTGGATTTTGCTTTTAATTATCGTTTTATTTCTCGCGAGAAATAAGAGCAATGCTAAAATTAATAAATAATTTCAAGCTCACTTTCCCAGGCAAAAATTAATTTATTATCCTGGATCAATCCACAGATTGCATTCCAATAATCATCAAAATATTTATGCATTGCCTTAAGCTTTAAGCTTTAAGTTTCCAAAACGGAAAATTATTATTTTCGGGAATTTAATACATTGTTTTGCCTTATAATAAAAGTCCATATCCCGGGTTAAAATAATGTAGTCATTCTCCATTGCAAATCTCCAGATTTCTGTATCCGACTCTTCTTGGTTAACTGTCTAAAACAAAAATGAAGTTGTGTGTTTTGTATCGCCATAAAAACCCGGGAAGGTTTACATCAACAAGAAATTGTCATGATGCGGGCAAATTAATTTTTAGGGGAATTGCGTTTCTCTCTAACAATTGAGTTGCATATTGCAGGCACGCTAGAATATCTTCCTTCTCCAAAAAAGGAAAAGCTTGCAGAATATCTTCATGTGAATCGCCGGCTGCGAGATGTTCCATGAGAAATACAACCGCCATTCTCGTGTTTCAAATTACAGGTTTGCCGAAAGCAATATCTGGATTTGAAGTAATTCTATTCAGTAAGTTTTCCATCTGAAATTTTATATAAAACTACAAAATACCGACAAAAACCTCACACGTTTCAAAAACCTGTTAGGCTTGAATCAAAATCTAGCTTCAATATAATGCGGCAGCATTTTTCTCCAGGTAGGCCAATCGTGTTTCATATCATTTCCCCAAATATCCAATTCGTAATTAATTCCTTTATTATACAAAACACCGGCAAAATTTCTTGCTGCCTGCGGATCTTCAAAATCGCCGCTGCCGGAAAGAATGTGAATGTGATTGCTTTTGCGAATATTATTGAGATAAAAATCATCTGTAAGATTGGGCATATAGTTCATGGGAGAATTATAATAAACCTGTTCATCATCATGACCTTTGCTGTATTCATGCAGATCATAAACACCGCTCATCGCAATAACTCCATCAATAATGTCAGGCCTTTTTAAAAACAAATTCATACTGTGCAAAGCGCCAAAGCTTGCGCCACAAGTGATTATTGGCGTTTCATTTGAAGTGCTGTTTTTTATAAAAGGAATTACTTCATTAAAAACATATTCATTGAATTGATTGTGCCGGATTGCTTTATGCTCGCCCAACATATTGTTGTTCATCCAGCTTTCATTATTCATGCTGTTGATAGAGAAAACTTTCACTTTTCCCGAATTAATATGTGGTGCAAGTGAATCAATTAATTGAAAGCGCTCATATTCGAGGTAATCGGCAGCGGCCGTTGGAATCAGCAAAAGCGCGAATCCATAGCCGCCATAAGTTGCGATCGGCATCTCTTTATTTACAGACGGACTGTACCAGGATGTAAGTTCTCTTTTCATAAATCTGGGTTAGAAGAATATGTTGTATGAGATTTTTTAGCTTCCGCTTTTTACTTACGCGTGATTTTGTCAAGAGCAAAATAGCGTATTAAGCCATCATCTTTTCCGACAGCAAATCTGAAAGCGATATCCGCATTGGTATAAGAAGTGTTCAGTTTTACATCGTAATAATCATCCACTAAATTAGATTGTGTAGAAACGATTTTTTCAAATTTTCCATATTGATTTAGCAAACGCTGGAATTGTGCCGGAGTAGAAAGGGGCATGGTTTCCTTAAACTTTGGAGCTTCCATTGAATCGGCCAAATTGTATTGGCCTGCATTATACAACTCTAAAAATTTTTCGGCTGTTTTCACGGACGTATCCTGTGCTTTAATACCGAATGAAATGAGCATCAGTAAACAGGGGATCAGAATTTTTTTCATTTTTTGCGGATTTTGTTTCGTTATAAAAAGAACCAATTCAAAATTTGAATTGGTATTATTTCTTGCTTTGCTGAATTAAATTTTTTTCAACCCAGATTCTATCAAAGATAAATGAAAAATGTAGCCTGAGAATCTGATACTTTCTATGTTGTCAATCATTTTCATTTCAAAACTCACTATTACTACTCAACTTAGAACTCAGCAATTTGTTAAAATATAATCGCTGTGCGATTTTGATCGAAATGCAGCTATGGCAATAAATTTAACGACGTACCTTTATAAGAGTAAAATTTATCTATTAATCAGGAAAAAGTTCAGAGGTTATTTTCAAAAAATAAAGTTTATGGCAAAAGCAATCAACAAACCGTTAGTTAGTTTGGAACAAATCCGCGAAGCATATATCGATTATGTTTTAACGCATAATGAACCTCCAAAATCGGTTTATGATTTTGCGAAAAAACTGGGTATTACAGAAGCAGATTTTTACAATTATTTTGCTTCTTTTGTTGCAATAGAAAAATCTGTATGGGCAATACTTACTATAGAAGCGGTGGAGAAAATAAAAGAGCAGGAAATATGGGCGCAATATTCTTCGCGCGAAAAAATTCTCTCGTTCTTTTACAGTTATATTGAGTTGCTGAAAACGAAGCGCAGCTTTATCATCTATACATTGAAAAAACATGAAAAAAGATTATCTGCACCTGAAATATTATCGGCTGCAAAACCCATTTTTGAAAATTTTGCAGAAGATGTAATCCACGATGGCCTTGATTCAGGCGAATTAGCTCAACGCAAATTTTTTACAAGAAGATATAAAGACGGCCTTTGGATGCAGTTTCTTTTTATCATTAATTTTTGGGCAGAAGATGACAGCAACGATTTTGAAAAAACAGACGAAGCCATTGAAAAAGGCATCAATGTCGCCTTTGATTTGTTTCAACGTTCACCAATTGACAACCTTTTTGAGTACGGAAAATTTTTGGCAAGAAATGGGAAACTCAGAGAAAAAATGGGCATTTAAAAAAAGATGAAATTACAGGAATCGATGCCTGCTACGAAAGTGGAACGTTCTGCAAAATTTGTAAAAACAGGTTTTCAGATCGGCGGCAATTACATCAAGCACTATTCTAAAAAATTATTTAATCCCGACCTCAGTCGGGATGAATTAAATGAAGATAACGCATCCGATATCTATAATTCTTTGAGCGAACTAAAAGGATCTGCATTAAAAATAGCACAGATGCTTAGCATGGATCGGAATATGCTTCCGAAAGCGTATGTAAACAAGTTTTCTCAATCGCAATATAATGCGCCACCTCTTTCAGGACCTCTGATCACCAGGACCTTTATCAAAAGTTTCGGAAAACCACCTGAAAAAATATTTGATTCATTTAATCCTGTTTCGACAAATGCCGCATCGATCGGGCAGGTTCATCAGGCTACTTTAAAAGGGAAAAAACTGGCGGTAAAAGTTCAATATCCCGGAGTCGCATCAAGTATTTCTTCTGATTTAAAAATGGTAAAGCCGTTTGCTTTCAGATTGCTGGGAGTAAGTGAAAAAGAGTTGAATATTTATATAAAAGAAGTGGAGGAAAGATTGCTTGAAGAAACAGATTACCAACTGGAAGTACGGCGTTCAATTGAGTTTTCCAGGGCGTGCAGCAAATTAAAAAATACTGTTTTTCCTACGTATTATCCTGAGTTCTCTTCTGATAAAATTATTACTATGGATTGGATGGAAGGACTGCATTTGAAAGAATTTTTATCAACCAATCCTTCTCAAAAATTACGAAATAAGATCGGCCAGGCTTTATGGGATTTTTATAATTTTCAACAACACGAACTGAAAGCGGTTCACGCGGATCCCCACCCCGGGAATTTTTTAATCACTCCTGACGAAAAATTAGCCGTCATTGATTTTGGATGCATCAAAGTAATTCCCAAGGATTTTTATAATCCATTTTTTGACCTGGTGTGGAATGGCCTCATGAATAATAAAAAAGCAACGATAGAGGCTTTTAGAAATTTGGGACTAATTCAATCGAACGATACTGCTCAACAAGTAGAGTTTTATTATAAATCTTACAAAGAAATGATCGGCTTATTTGCGCTGCCGTACAGCAGCCAAAAGTTTGATTTCAGCAAACCAAAATTTTTTGATGATTTGTATGCCTGGAGTGATAAGATTACTAAAATGTCTGAATTTAAACAACCGCGTGGGGTCAAACATTTTATCTACATCAACAGAACAAACTTTGGACTTTATATGATTTTAAACGATTTGCAGTCAACCGTAAATACACAAACATACAAACCTGTAGCACCAAATCCTGCGTATTAAAAATAACAAAAGGAGAAAAGCATTAGCTAATTTTTTCCAACACCAGTTTTCTTACATCCGCCAGTGAAATCCGCTCCTGCAGCATGGTGTCACGATATCGAATCGTTACGGTATTATCGTCTTTCGTCTGATGATCAATCGTTACACAAAATGGGGTTCCGATCGCGTCCATTCTTCTGTAACGCTTGCCAATACTGTCTTTTTCTTCATAAAAAGTATGAAAGCTTTGCTTGCATTCATTCATTAACTGTTTGGCAATTTCAGGCAAACCATCTTTTTTCACGAGTGGAAGAATCGCCAGTTTATAAGGAGCGATCTTTGCAGGAATCCTTAACACCACACGGCTGTCTTCACTTCCATCTTCCTTCGTCCATTTTTCTTCTGCATAAGACATGGATATAACGGTGAGGAACAAACGATCTAAACCAACAGAAGTTTCCACCACATAAGGAATGTAATTTCCATAAGGCTTTCCATCTTCATTAAGATCGTTATCATAATATTGCAGCTTCTTTTTGCTCAATTCGCCATGTTGTTTCAAATCAAAATCTGTGCGTGAATGAATGCCTTCCAGTTCTTTAAAACCAAAAGGAAATTCATACTCAATATCTACAGCAGCATTTGCGTAATGAGCGAGTTTAACATGATTATGATAACGTAGTCTTTCTGCAGGAATGCCGAGGCTTTCATGCCACTTCAATCTGGCTTCTTTCCAATAGTCATACCATTGCAATTCTGTACCGGGCCTTACAAAAAACTGCATTTCCATTTGCTCAAATTCACGCATACGGAAAATAAATTGCCGGGCTACAATTTCATTTCTGAAAGCCTTTCCGGTTTGTGCAATACCAAAAGGAATTTTCATTCTTCCTGTTTTTTGCACATTCAAAAAGTTTACAAAAATTCCCTGGGCAGTTTCAGGACGTAAATAAATCTTATCAGCTTCGCCGGATACGCTTCCAAGTTGTGTGTCAAACATCAAATTAAACTGCCGGATATCTGTCCAGTTGCAGGTTTCGCTAACCGCACAGGTTATATTATTGTCTTCAATTAAATTTTTTAATCCTGTAAAATCATCTTTTGATAACAATTCGTCCATTCTTTTAAGCAATGCATATTCTTCTTCCTTTCTTCCTTCATGAGCGAGTTTATCGGCATAGGTTTCTATAAGATGATCCACGCGATAACGTTTATTGCTGTCTTTATTATCGATCATCGGATCGCTGAAATTATCAACGTGACCGCTTGCTTTCCACGTGAGCGGATGCATGAAAATCGCCGCATCAATTCCTACAATATTCTCGTGCAACTGGGTCATGCTTTTCCACCAGTAATCGCGGATATTTTTTTTCAATTGCGCGCCATTTTGCCCATAATCATATACAGCGCTTAATCCGTCATAGATTTCGCTGGAAGGAAAGATGTATCCATATTCCTTGCAATGCGCGATGATCTCACTGAAATTATTCGTTTCGTTTGCCATAAGGCTGCAAATATAATGAGAGTAATTTTTGTGACTTTGATTGGGTATTTTATTTTATAAAAACCTGTTAGGAAAATCCGGAAATTTTTTTTTTTCAAATTCAATTTACAGAACTCTTCTTAAAATTATTCTTCCTGATTAATCAAGTAAGTTTTTCTGAAAAAATAAAAATTGCAAACAAGAATCCCAAATATTTCTTTGTTTGCTGTGAATACAAAATCACTACTTGCTTTCAACCTTTTCTAATGAATCTGAAATGATCTTCTCTATCTGTTCATACTCCAGCAAAAATCCATCATGACCATATAAAGAATCAATGCTGAAAAAACTGGCACCAGAAACATTTTCGGCGATGAATTGCTGTTCACTTACAGGAAATAATATATCAGTGGTAATGCCAATGGCTGTTGTTTTTGCTTTGATGCGTTGTAAAGCATTTTCAATACTTCCGCGGCCTCGGCCTACATTGTGAGAATCCATTCCCCTGCTCAAAAGATAATAGCTGAATGCATTAAATCTCTTTCCAAGTTTTTCGCCCTGGTATTTTTGATAAGATTCGCTTTTATAATTCTCAATTTTGTCGATGTGATGTTCGCTCTGGCTTGAATGATACGTTTCATAATGCCGGTAAGAAATTAAAGCAATACTCCTTGCAGCTTTCATTCCCTGCATCCCGGCTTCCGGATTCTTTTCTTTCCAGGTGCTGTCAGCTTCAATACTCATTCGTTGTGACGCGTTGAAAGCAATGCCCCAGGCTGAATGCCGCGCATTAGTTGCAATGGGAAAGATGTTTTCAAAAAGTTCCGGCTCTTCGACGGCCCATTCCAATAATTGTTGTCCGCCCATGGAGCCGCCAATGCCTATCTTTATTTTTTCAATTCCTAAAAATTGTCTTAATGGCTGATAAGAACGGATCATATCACGTGGAGTAAAAAAAGGAAAATCATGATAATATATCTCGCCGGTTTCTGGATTTTTATCGAGTGGGCCGGTACTTCCATAGCAACTTCCCGGCATGTTTACACAAATAATAAAATATTTTTCCGGATCAAATAATTTTCCTTCTCCAACGAGTCCAGGCCACCATTCTGAAGGCCTGCTGTTTGCAGTAAGTGCATGAAAAATCCACACAACATTATCCTTTTGCGAATTTAACTTTCCATAGGTTGTGTACGCTAAATGATATTTTGGAACGACCTGCCCCGACTCAAGAGTAATTGGATTATCCACATGAAAAATATCGTAAGTCAAATTCTTCGATTGAAAGATTTAAAGAAAAATAAAATTACAACCACGGCTGTGTCCATGGT
>JAICYZ010000301.1 GCA_025933935.1 Chitinophagaceae bacterium | reverse complement strand
TCCTGCCAAATCCTTAATCCGGATATTTTTAAACCCAACCACCGACCCGTGGCCGAGAAAACCAATATGCCCTTTGTCTCGTTTCAAACCCGGATGCTGTTTGCCGTCCAGTGTGCCGTTTTCCCGCGCTTGGGTAATATCTGCAACGGTGATAACAGTTCCATTTAGGATTACTTTTATTTTCGGCCCTTTTGCAATTATTTCTTCCGTATTCCATTCGCCCACCGGCTTTAAGTAACCGCGCTTTGCCGGCACAACTCCATAGATAGACCCATGATATTGATAAGGATGAAGGTTTTTATATTCAGGTGCATCATTATCCAGTATTTGTATTTCCATTCCCACATAGGCGGCATCGCCTTCAGTTGGAGTGCGGATGCCTATACCATTATTAGCACCAGGAGTAAGTTGAAATTCAAAACGGAAATCAAAATCGCTGTATTCATTTTTGGTGTAAAGATTTCCGGCGCTCCCTTTTTCCGGGTGTATGGTTATCGTGCCATTTTCAGGAACATAAGTATCAGTGGCGCCGATCCATTGATCCAGTGATTTGCCATCAAACAATAGCTGGTAGCCCTGCTTTTTTTCTTTATTAGAAAGCTGATTGTCCATCGTATTTTTAGACGAAGCGCAGGAAATAAAAATTAGTGCCGGAGTCAGCAGCCAGAAAAATAAATTAGTTCTCATTATTATTTTCATTTAAGATTCGATAACTAAAAGTTGCAACTGTTGCCTTAAATTATTTTACATGCTTTAATCCTTCAGACCGCCCCGCTTACAGACCAAATAGATGAAGGACTAATTTAAGGATATTTGTTTTTCTGCTGCATATTCTCATCGGGTTAGCTTGGTACAAGATCTTTTTGCTTCATCGCTGTTGGTTTTTCAGGCATCGGCTGGCGATAATTATGAAACTATTTTTCCTGTTCATCTCTCTGTAGTAACATTCGCTTTTGAAACGGGACTGGTAAAAAATACCCGCCCAAAAAGCGCTGCAAAGACCACGTATACAACGGCAAGAATTGAAAGAGAACTGAAAGGCTGATGCAAAGCGAGTTTGATCAAGGCCAACCCTCCAATCATAAAATGAGCAAAATTTCCAATAGCGACGGGGCGACTGTAAATACCGCCAATTAAATTGCCTTTGGCTGTCCAGTTCAGCATGGCAAATGCAAAATAAAGTGCACCTAAAAGCTGGAACAAAATTACAGAACCGGTAACGTTCAAAGCCAGCGAAATTTCTTCCGGCATAAAAGTTAGCAGAATTCCAATAGCGCCGAGAACAATGGCGCTTGCTGACATTAGTAGCTTTGTATTCATAATTTTAATCTAATTTCAGTTGCTAAAAATTAAACTGACTGTTTTGGTTTTCTCCTGAAGAGCAAGATAAGCGTTAAAAATTCTTTTCGAAAAAAAATTGTTCTAATGGCTTTTTTTGAAATGGCTAAAATAGAAATTATTTAAAATTGTTTGTTTACTGCAATTGGTCACCATTCATTTTTTCTATCTTTGGTAAGTATATCGCTCGATGATAATGCTGATAAATGGAAAGCTGCCATTAATAAAGATTCTATCAACTGGATCAATATTTCTGACCTGAAAGCCGCAAACAGTGATGTGGTAATTGATTATGGAATAACTGCATATCCCACTTACATTCTGATTGATCCAAAAGGGAATGTTATTCTCAGAACTGAAAATGAAATTGAGACAATTCAGGAAAAACTGAGGAATATTTTTGAATGAGAAGCTTATTTTTTTGAGCACTTTTATAATTGGAAATTAAATAACACCCATGCACAGGTTTGCAAATCTTCCGCAGAAGGGAACAAGTCAAAACAAAAAATACAAATCCGGTTATTTATTGCTCTGCTGATGTTTATTAATGCTTCAAAGTTCAAATTAAATCAGAATCGTTCTGACTTCTCACTCAGCAACCGTTGAAATGTGTTTCATCTTGCCTTGCCTGTATTCGCGGTACAGCCTCTGAATGTCTTCCGCACTGTCGGCAATGAATGGGCCGTGAGAAACGATGCGATCGCCGGTAGGTTTTCCGGCATAAAGAATAAAGCGGGTTCCGTTTTCACCTGCGGTTAATTGCAGATCGCTTTGCACAGCATCATCCAATAAATCCAGCCAACCTGCCTGGCCTTCACTCAATTGTTTTTGTTCATCGCCAACTTTTACGTTACCAGTTAGAATATAGAGGAAAGTATTAAAGTTTGCCGGAATCTGCAGAACAGTACTAACACCAGGGTCAATCGTAATATCAGCTATAATAAGTGGCGTGTAATTTTGAACAGGGGAGGTGAGACCGGCCAGGGAACCGCTGTACAATCTAATGTCTATGCCGTTTTCTGATAACGCAGGCGCATCCTCAAAAGATAATTCCTGGAGGCGCGGAACTGCCGCCCGGTCTTTCTTTGGAAGATTTAACCATAGTTGCAGCAACCTCATTTTGGCTTTCTGCCGGATGGTTTCTGTATGGATGATACCGCTGCCGGCAGTCATGATCTGAAAATCGCCTGATCTCATTTTGTGCGGCTCATCGCCCATTTCACCTTCCAGTAAAAGAGAGACGGTTTCAAAACCGGCATGTGGATGCGGGCCGCCCACAGGTTCATCGTCTTTTTTATCCAGCATATCATCCATGAGCAAGATAAAAGGGTCGCTTTCCGAAAAGCTACCGCTGATTACAGGCCTTGCCATGTGGCCCGGTCCTAAAAAGCCAGGTTGCCCCTGTGGAGTATGTATTTTTGTGAGTTTCCTTTTGATTGACATGATGTTTTTTTATTTTTTTAAAGGTATTTATTTACGCGCTAAGGTTGCCAACCTGCAATAAGTTCACTTTAACTTAAGAGCGCATCCTGTCTGTGATGGCAACCTTTCATTGCGATTTATTGCCGATCAGGCAAGTACCTCTACCTCTTGTTTTACCAATTCGATTTCACTATTGATCTTTACTTCGTCGCCCAACATCACACCACCGGTTTCGAGCGCTGAATTAAAGCTTACGCCCCAATCGGCACGTTTAATTTTACCGGTTACCACAAAACCGGCTCTTTCTCCACCCCAGGGATCTTTGGTCGTTCCGTTAAACTCAACGTTCAGTTTTACTGGTTTCGTTATCCCTTTGAGGGTTAATTCACCATGTAAGGCAAAAATATCGCTGCCTGTTTTTTCAACTTTTGTTGATCTAAATTTGAGTTCTGGATATTTTTCTACTTCAAAGAAATCGGAGTTACGCAAATGGGCATCGCGTTGTTCATTATTGGTAGATATTGAATCCATTTCGGCGACCAAATTAATTTTTGCGGTGCTAAAATCTTCTTCTTCGGTTTCTACTTCTGCATGAAAGTTTTTCAAGGCGCCCGATACATTACTGATCATCAGGTGTTTAATCTTAAATTGCAATTCACTGTGCATTGGGTCGAGTAACCATTTTGTCTTTGTCATAATTATTCTTTTTTGTTTGTTTAAATTGATAAAGCAAAATTATGTACCTTCACTCACTAAAAGTAAGTAGTATACAAAAGGTAAGTGCTTACCTTAGGGTTACTTTAAATCGATTTTTATGGCAGTATCAAAAACTGAGATCGAACATCCTTCACCAACACAATGCAAAGCAACGTTGAATGCCATCGCCGATGCACTTTATGTAATCGGTGGAAAATGGAAATTGCGGATTATTGTGGCTTTAAGGGAGGGCAATAAAAGATTCAACGAACTTCAGCGCGTGATAGATGGTATTTCTGCAAAGGTTCTTTCTGCAGAATTAAAAGACCTGGAGTTGAACGGCTTTGTGAGCCGCAATGTATTCACCGGAACGCCTGTCATTGTTGAATATGAATTGTCGGAATATGCCGAAACATTGAACGGCGTGTTACAGTCGCTAAGTGAATGGGGAAGGATGCACCGGGAAAATGTGAAAAAGAGCATGAAAAACAACGAACCGGTGGAAGCGTAGAATGGTAAATGAGTTCGCTGCTTTTTCTGTGCCGCCGCATTTCTCCTGCGCTGTGACTGCTCGTTAATTATACTATTATGAGGATGATGCTTAATTTTTTTGGCATTTTTATGATTGCAAATTAGGTTTCGTTCGTGCACCAAACTAAAATTTTGTTGTTCAATTTTTTATCTTACTTTCATATTCATGAATGCTATCCAGATAACGTTCGGTGTCTGAGAATGTAAAGCGAACTTCTTTTTATCGTAGCTAATTAACCGAAGTACCTTTTGAACCAACTCTGCAGTCCTAAATTATTTGTACCCTGATACATTGTATCAGGGATATTTTTTAGCGGTTCATCCTACTTCGCTAATGACGTATCCTCTCCGGTGAAAAACCTGGAAGGAGTTTCTTTGATAAGCGTTTTTTTTGCCATGATGTTAAATGCTTTTTGGGCTTATGATGGGTTTGCCAATTTACCGGCCATAAGCTCCGAACTGAAAAATCCAAAAAGAAATATTCCAGTTGCGATCATAACGGGCGTGTCATTGGTGCTCCTGTTATATGTTCTGATTAATTATGCATTTATGAGGTCCATGTC
>JAICYZ010000296.1 GCA_025933935.1 Chitinophagaceae bacterium | reverse complement strand
GGTGTCATTAATCGGACAGAATCTTCTCACGATAACTAAGCTAAAATTTATTGATCCGGAAACAACTGAGTTTGGCAACAACTTAAGCCTGGGATCCTATTCGAACAGTGCACGTAGTTATCCTTTACCCGTATTTTATGGCGTTGGACTTAACTTAACCTTCTAATAATTTTTAAAATAAACGATATGAAATTTTTAAAAAATCTATCAATCATAATCCTCGCTGCAACTGCATCCGTAGGATGTAAGAAATTGGATCTCGCTCCGACTGATCGTTTCTCCGATCTTACTTTTTGGACGATAGATGCCAATGTTTACAGTGCGTTGTATAATAACTATAGCCTTATGTATAACAGTTCACTATTCTTTTATAATGAATCTTTATCTGATAATGCTTATTCATCAACCGGTGATTACAACCTGATAGCAAGTGGCCAGGCAACAGCAAGTACAGCTAAATTTCAAAGTGATTGGGCTTATTATTATAGTACGATAAAGTCTTGTAATATTTTTCTTGCAAATATTGATAAGAACACAACCCTTTCAGCAGATGTAAAAGCAAGGATGAAAGCTGAAACACGTTTCATTCGGGCATTTGAACAATTTAATTTAACTAAATGGTATGGTGATGTGCCACTGGTTGATCATGACCTCACTCCGGACGAAGCGAAGCAGATTGCCCGTTCTCCAAAACAAACCGTGGTACAATTTGTTGTTAATGAACTAGATTCTGTTGCTGCTATTTTGCCCTCACAGGATCAGCTTCCTGTAAGTGAAAATGGAAGAATAACCAATGGTGCTGCATTGGCATTGGAAGCGAGAGTGCTGTTATACCAGGGAGATAGAATGGCAGATGTGGTTTCAGTTTGCGAAAAATTAATGAACGACCAATCAACGTATGGACATTATTCACTCGCTGCAAATTATAGTGACCTGTTCAGCAATCCTTCGGTCAATAAAACAAACACTGAATCAATGCTTTCGCTTCAATATGTTCCAACTGTACGCACCTGGAGCGACCTTTGGGATTTTGTTCCAAGGTCAGTAGGTGGACGAGTAAGCAGTATGGCGCCTACTCAGGAATTGGTTAATAGTTATATTATGCTCAATGGCAAAGCGATAAATGATCCGGGATCCGGATATGATGAAAACAATCCTTATGTTAACCGTGATCCAAGGCTTACAGCAACAGTTGTATATGATGGATATAAATGGGTAAATGCAGATGGGAGCATTAAAACCATTTATATAAAACCCGGCTCTGACCCTGATCGATCAGCTCCCGATGAATACAATCCAGCTTCACAAAGTTCATCCCCAACAGGGTATTATTGGAGAAAATATTTCGATCCGACGGCTTTGGCAAATTTTGTTTCGGGCAATAACATTCATTTGATCCGGTATGCTGAAATTCTATTGGATTATGCTGAAGCAAAAAACAGCCTCGGCCAAATGGATGAAACTGTATGGGATAAAACGATAAAACTATTGCGTCAAAGGGCAGGATTCACCGACCCTGGCGCATTAGATTATCCGGGGAATACTGACATGACCGACATCATCCGCACCGAACGCAGAGCAGAATTTGCGATGGAAAGTTTAAGGACTGATGATATCAGGAGGTGGAAAATTGCCGAGAATGTAATGAATGGATATGCGCATGGCGCAAGGTTTGGTGATCCTTCTATAGATAACGGTTATATAAGGGTGCAAAAGCGCCAGTTTAATCCTGGCAGAGATTATTTGTGGCCTATTCCGTCTTCTGAAATAAGTCTTGACAACAAGCTTACCCAAAATCCGGGTTACAATTAATTCTAAAATTATAAAAATATAATTATGAAAAATATAAGTTTAAGCTTCTTAGCATCGGTGGCGTTACTTTTTATTACTTCCTGTAAAAAAGATATTAAACCGTTAGATCTTAATATTACCCCTGTCAGCAGCATTTCAGCTCCTGCAGATAATTCTGACATCCAATTACAACCGGCAACTGGTGCCAGTATTGTATTTAAATGGAGCCCGGCGCAAACTCCGGATAGTGGTCTAATTCTTTATGAAGTTGCTTTCGATAAAGCTGATGGCGACCTCAGTAAACCCATTTATAAAATACTTGCAGACGGTTCAGGAACGCAAACCCAAGCTACCGTTTCTCAAAAAGATTTAAATAAAATGGCGGCATTAGCAGGTATCCAGGCATCCAGTTCCGGCAATATAAAATGGGGTGTTCTGGCTTCAAAAGGAACCAACGTAAAAATAAGCACAGAAACAAGATCGCTCCAGATTGAGCGTCCTGCCGGCTTTGCCACAGTGCCTGATTCTTTATTCATTTTTGGTACTGCTACCGAAGCCGGTAACGATCCTGTAAATGCGATTCCATTAAAGAAGATTGCTGACGGAGTGTTTGAGTTGTACACTTCATTAGGCGCAGGAAGCTATTTACTTACTGATAAGCGAAACGCCAATGGAAATGAATACTACATTGATGTAAACAGCAGTAATGTTATTAAGTCTGGAACTACGCCCACCGAAATTAGCGGCACCACAAAGGCTTATCGCTTAAGATATGATTTTAATGTAGCTACTTCTGAAGAAACAGAAATTAAATCAATAGGGTTGTACCAATCAGCAAATAATGCAGAGATTGGCCAATTGACTTATGCGGGAAACAGCACATGGCAAATTGATTCGCTTCCTGTAGTATTTGTACAGTTTTCGTGGGGCAGGGATGACCGGTATAAATTCTTTATGCATACTTCTGCCGGTGTGGAATATTACGGCAGCACGAATGCCGATAATGTTCCACCTGCAGGGCAGCCACAGTCTTATTTCTACCTTGTGCCGGTAACCAATGACCAGTGGAGCAATACGTATAAATTCGACCCATCAGCCGATAATCACTCCGTAAAAGTGGATGTATATTTTAAATCCAGTGGCCCTTATACACATAAAGTTACGGTACTTTAAAGGGTGCCAATATCTGTAATGAAAAAAAGCTTTAGAAATATGAAAAAGTTTCTCGCAGCGTCACTGCCTTTGATAATTATGTTACTATCGTCCTGTAGTAAGGGAAAGGACATGCAAACGCCGCCTCAACCACCGCGGGTTGATAGCACTCCTGTGCATCCCGTTTCGGCGTATTTAACCAAAGCAAAAGAAACGCATGATTTTATAACTTCAAACCTGCTTACTTCTTATAAAAGCTATAGAGTAAATACCTCGACAAATACAAACAGTGCTTTTGAATGGTATAATGTTAGCCAGGTTTATGCAGATGCAGCCATGATTGAGATTGGAGATTCTTCATATCTGGCATCTATGAACGCTACCTTTAAATGGATGGAAAATATGTGGGATAAAGCTGATCCTGATGGTGGTTATTTTGCATTTTCCAATTTGGATGGCAGTGGTGCATCCGGTACTAAGTATGTAGATGATAACTCGCTCACTGGCGTAGTTTACCTGCAGGCGTATGATTTAACAACCGGCGCAGATCAGGCCGCCTATCTTAGCAAAGCAGAAGCATGCGCTAACTGGATTATCAAAAGTGGCCTCTGGGATACTTCACTTGGCGGCGGATTTTGGTGGAATACGGAAAAGGTCTATAAGCCAACCCAGACAAACGGCCTCGCGTTACAATTATTTCTTCGTCTATACGGAATTACCCATCAATCGGTTTACAAAGATTGGGCAATATCGGTCAATAACTGGTTAACGGCTCAGATGTATGATGGCAATACCGGACTTTTTATTTGGCAATATGATAATACAGGAAAAAAATACAGCCAGATATTTACTTATGATAACGCAATTATGCTTGAGGCCTATTTATGGTATAGTAAAGTGATGAACGATCCCGGCTACCTTAGCAAAGCCGAAGCCATAGCAAGCGCTATGAATGCTACCCTATGGGATGGAGTACACAATGTTTATATTTTTAACACCGCTGATAAAAGAATAAATCCGGCATGGTGTGGATGGGCTTCGCAGGCAATGATAAGGCTGTATGAAGCCGATAAGAATACTTCATGGCTTAGCTACGCCAAGGGAAATATTGATGCTATAAACACGGTTTTGAGAGACCCGACCTCAAATGGCTATTTTCAGTTTGCAGTACTTGATGGCGCCGGACGCTACACAAACATGGAAGGGGTTGATCAGGCGTGGATGCAAAGAATACAGGCGCTAATGTCTAAATATAAGTAACCTGATTATTGCCTGCTGACAATTAATGGAATAAGTTCAATCTAAATTTCTAAATGAAAACAATAATTAGAACCCTCATCTTTTTAGTAACAGTTGTACTAGTACACGCTTCAGTAAGGGCGCAAAGCGCTCCTATGGCGGCCAATAGGACGAAGGAAATAAGTGATTTAAATGATTCTGGAGCCAATATTTATAAGAAAAAGGCAGAATATATTTATCACTTAATTATGCTCCACTATTCTGTTCCCGGGACCGATTTTTTAAATGAGAACTTTCCTAAGCAGCCAGGCGATAGAAAGGTCGCATATATGTGGCCTTTTTCCGGTATGGTGACGAGTATCGGTATATTAAAGCAATTAGGAGTAACTGATACTTCTTTTAAAAAAATAGAAACCGGTATAGATGAATATTGGTCTGACAAAAAGGGCC
>JAICYZ010000316.1 GCA_025933935.1 Chitinophagaceae bacterium | reverse complement strand
TTTTATCGTTGTGGATAGTAAAGATGCGTTGTTGATTTGCAAAAAAGAAAATGAACAAAATATCAAAGAATATTTATCAGAAATAAAAAGAAATATTGGCGATAAATTCCTGTAACTGTTTATAACGTAAACGCTTTAAATTTTTTTTTCTAAAGAAAATTTAGAATCTTCCTGTAATTAATTCTTTTATAAAAATTACTGATCGTTTCCGGAAGTTCCATTTCAAATGTTGAAACCCGTACTTTTGTTGCAATATATTTATTAGAATTTTACAAGATACTCCGCAAATTTCTGCATGTTTAAAAAACTTGACAAACTCATACTAAAAGCTTTTGTGTGGCCTTTTATAGCCACCTTTTTTATTACGTTGTTTGTCTTTATGATGCAAATTCTTTGGAAATATATTGATGACCTGGTGGGAAAAGGACTCGACATGTTGACATTGACAGAATTTTTGATTTACGCAAGCGCTACTCTTGTAACGCTCGCCATGCCTATTGCAATTCTTCTATCTTCTATCATGACATTCGGCAAATTGGGCGAAAATTTTGAACTGGTTGCCATTAAATCATCCGGAATTTCTTTGTTGCGTTTTATGCGACCCCTGTTTTTCGTAACAATTTTTTTATCGGGAATTGCATTTTTATTTGCCAATTACATTGCCCCGGTAGCAAATTTAAAATTTGCGGTTATCTACCATGATATTTATGAAAAAAGTCCGGCGTTTGATTTAAAAGACGGTGTGTTCTACGATGGCTTCCGCGGTTTTTCGATTAAAGTAGATAAAAAAGATAAAGACAGAAGCACGCTGCACAAGGTTTTGATCTATGAACAATCGAACGGTGTTCAGGATAATACCATCATTTCAGAAAGTGGCAAAATGTCTATGAGTACCGATAAAAAGTTTCTCGAATTCAAATTGGAAAACGGAAACCGCTACGAAGAAAATGGTACTTTTAATTCTACCAAAAACGAATTTATAAATCTCGGTTTCAAAGAATATAATAAGCTTTTTGATTTGAGTCAGCTGAATTTGCAAAAAACCTCCGACAGTCTTTTTATGAATAATATTCGTATGAAAACAATGAGGCAATTGAACGTGGATCTTGATTCTTTGAAGAACGTGCCGGACTCTCTGTATAAAAGGAACAAAACACAGCTGGCGTTTTATGTAAAGTATTCAAATTTTAAAGACAGTTCAGGCACAAAAAAAGAGGTGGCAATAGTAAAGGAAAAAATTCCGTCCAAAAAAGTAATAGCATTCGACGCGCTTATCCCGGACAGTTTGCAGAATACCGTTTATGAGCAAACTTTAAATAACGTAAATAATGCACGAAACCTGTTACAAATGGCAGCGGTAGATTATAAAAGCCAAAACGATGATTATACCCAACATAAAATAGAATGGCATAAAAAACTATCCGTTTCAATCGCTTGCCTCGTTTTATTTTTCATTGGCGCACCTCTTGGGTCAATTATCCGGAAAGGTGGACTTGGATTACCTTTGGTAATGGCGCTGGTATTTTTTATGATCTTTTATTTATTAAATATCTTCGGAGAAAAATTTACAAAAGAACATACATTAATTCCGATTGTAGGAATGTGGCTTCCGGTGATTGTGCTGTCGCCGATTGGCTTTTTTCTAACTTACAAAGCAATGCACGATTCGCAATTGTTTAATAAAGAATATTATTATCGCCTTTTTAAAAATATCCGGTTGGCGTCGGCGCGGGTTTTTGGTCAGTTCAACAAAAACCAAAATATTTAATCTATCATTTTATTACTAATGCAGCTTATTGCTGCATTCCGGAGGATAGAAATAGCCATTATTTATTGGTTTACTGAGCGTTCAACTATAAACTTTTAATCCTTCAATCCTAAAATTGACTCAGCCTTTGTAGTAGAAGCATCCACTAGACGCAACTAAAACAAAGGCTGATAAATTGAAAAGCAATCTGATGCAAATGTAAAGATTCCTTCAATTGAAAACCAAATATTTTAGGCAAAATGTTTACGATTTCTGTTATTTTTATTTGTTCTAACATATCCTTTTAAAAAGTTTTACATTCGCTCAATTTATTTTATAAACCAAGCATGTTGTTATGGAAGAATGGAAAGAATACCAGGAAAAAAACCGTGAAAGATTTTTAAATGAAATGATGGAACTGCTTCGAATCCCTTCGGTAAGTGCCAAAAGTGAACATAAAGCGGATATGATAAAATGTGCCGAAGCGGTTAAGCAAAGTTTTTTGAATTCAGGCGCAGACAAAGCGGAAGTGATGCAAACTGATGGCTTTCCTGTAGTATATGCTGAAAAAATAATTGACAAAAATAAACCTACGGTTTTGGTATATGGGCATTACGATGTGCAGCCTGCAGAACCGCTGGAGTTATGGCACAGTAAGCCTTTTGAGCCGGTAATAAAAGATGGAAAGGTTTACGCGCGCGGTTCCGCTGATGATAAAGGCCAGTTTTTTATGCATTTAAAAGCATTGGAAACAATGGTAAAAACCAATACCATGGCTACGAATATGAAATTTATTATTGAAGGAGAAGAAGAAGTAGGCTCACCAAATCTTGGAAAATTTGTGGAGCAGAATAAAGAACTTTTAAAGGCAGATGTTATCTTGATCAGTGATAGTTCCATGCTCAGTATGGACACGCCATCACTTGATATTGGTGTCCGTGGACTGTCGTATATCGAGGTAGAAGTTACCGGCGCTGAAAGGGATTTGCATAGTGGAACTTATGGCGGTGCGGTTGCAAATCCGATCACTATTTTGGCGAAAATGATTGCGGGCTGTCATGATGAAAATAATCATGTTACCATCCCCGGATTTTATGATGATGTTGTAGATGTGCCGGAAAAAGAAAGAGCTTTAATGGCGCAAGCTCCCTTTGATGAAAATGAATATAAAAAAGAAATTGGCATTAAAGAATTGTGGGGTGAAAAAGGATATACTACCAATGAAAGAACCGGCATGAGGCCTACATTAGAAGTAAATGGAATCTGGGGTGGATACCAGGGTGAAGGTGCAAAAACGGTTTTACCTTCAAAAGCTACCGCAAAAATATCTGCGCGGCTGGTTCCCAATCAATCATCTGAAAAAATGACCCAATTGCTGATTAATTATTTTACCGGAATTGCTCCGTCATCGGTTACCGTAAAAGCGTTTGAACATCATGGCGGAGAGCCTTATCTTACTCCAATCGGCAGCAAAGGATATAAAGCTGCAACACGGGCGATAGAAACTACTTTTGGTAAAACGCCTGTTCCGGTTCGCGGAGGTGGAAGCATTCCTATTTCAACCATTCTTGAAAAAGAACTGGGCATAAAAATAATTTTCATGGGCTTTGGCTTGGATAGCGATAATCTTCATTCGCCGAATGAAAAATATGGTATCGCCAATTTCAATAAAGGGATAGAAACGATTCCTTATTTTCATAAATATTTTGCAGAATCAACAGAACTTTAAAGGAGAAATTTTTAAAGTTTATGCTTCTTCGCCGTGTTGTGTGGAAAACAAGGTAATAAGGTGAATTAAAGATTTTGATTCTGTTATTAAGGTAATAATGTTGGCTGCGGTTTTTTCCAGGCTGTATAATTAGGAGGTTATCAGCCTTAGTAATAATGCGCACTAAAGGAATCAAAACCTTATTCTTTTGGTTCCACTATTTTTACCGTAGCGCCAATTTTATCCTCATTGTAAAATACAATTTGGCGTTATTTGTTTATTTGTTGAGGAACAATGTGTGACTAAGCTTAAAGCGTAAACGTAAGGAAGCTCTTTTTACAATCATGAAACAGTAACAGGTGAAGTCTTATTCACAGAAATTCTTTCGCCATAAATAGCTTTTCGAGCTTCTGTTCTTGCATATTTTAATAATAACCGGATGGAAAAATAACCGACGCTAATAAGTAGTCCAATAAAAAACCCGATGATGCTATAAATAAGTGGCGACCTTTTTTGCACATCGTAAGGCGGCTCCGGCCGGTCTAAAACCTGCATCACCGGTGTTGCCTTTTGTAATTTGTAAGAGGCGTTTTGCTGGTTAGCAACTGCTACAGCGTACTGCTGGCGCAACATCTGCTTTTCTGTGATCAGGTTTTCTGTAGGAACTCTGAATTCCATTTTATCGGTATTGGTAAATAAAGTTCTTTTATCAATGGCAATAATCTGGTTATCTTTTGAATGCATCACGCGTCGCAATGAATCTACT
>JAICYZ010000396.1 GCA_025933935.1 Chitinophagaceae bacterium | reverse complement strand
ATTCAATTCAGTAATTTTAAAGTACAAATATAATTTCTGTTACTTTTACGTATGAACCCAATAATCAGTTTTATTATGAGCAAAAAATTTATTCCGGTACTTATTATCCTTATTTTATGCGGCTTATTTGTAGGATATGGGGTAATGGGAAGAAGCGATAAACCCAACGACGATCCGAAAGCTAAATACGAAAAAATACTTCGCAATGTCGGCATTGTCCTGGAGCAGGGGCATTACAATCCCAAAAAAATAGATGACAAATTTTCACAGGAAGTATTGAAAAAATTTGAAGACAATCTTGATCCTGACAAATACATTTTCCTGCAATCAGATATTAATGATTTCAAGAAATATGAAAACCGGATTGATGATGAAATTCATGGTGCACCGCTTCAATCATTTTATACCATCAGCAATACTTATCTGAAAAGGCTGGATGAAGTATCCGCTTCTTATAAAGAAATATTAAAAAAACCTTTTGACTTCACTAAAGATGAAAGCCTGCAAACAGATGGAGATAAAAGAAATTATCCGAGGACTCTTGCCGAAAGAGAAGATTATGGCAGAAAACGGTTGAAATACCTGGTTTTAGGAAGATATGTTGATCTCCAGAATGAACGTGATTCAAATACGAAAAAGGACTCCACGTATAAACCGGATTCTACCCTGGAAAGGGAAGCCGTTGAAATGATCTCCCGGCAGATGGACCGGTATTTTCAAACGTTGAAAAACCATAATTCAACCGATGAGTTATTCAGCAATTTCGTAAATTCCATTACCAGCACGATGGATCCGCACACTACTTATTTTGCTCCGGTAGATAAAAGAGGTTTTGACGAAATGCTCAGTGGCACTTTCTATGGAATAGGCGCTCAATTGGTTCCAAAAGATGGAAAAATATTGATTGGTGACCTGATAACCGGCATGCCTGCATGGAAAACCGGACAGGTTACGCCTGGTGACGAAATATTAAAAGTAGGCGAAGGAGACGCAACACCGGTTGATGTAACCGGCTATGCTGTGACGGATGCGGTAAAACTGATTCGTGGAGAAAAGGAAGGATCAATAGTGAAACTTACCTTAAAGAAAGCAGATGGAACTGTAAAAGTTGTTCCGATTGCAAGAGGTAAAATTTCTCTGGATGATACATTTGCAAAAAGCGCGGTGATCAATAATAACGGCCATAGGATCGGCTATATTTATTTGCCTGAGTTTTATGCAAATTTTGATGATCCCAATGGAAGGCGTTCTGCTACTGATGTTGCCAAAGAAGTAGAAAAATTAAAAGCAGCGCATGTCGAAGGAATTGTAATGGACTTGAGGGGAAATGGCGGAGGATCTTTATCCGATGTGGTGGATATGGTTGGCTTATTCGTAAAAGGCGGACCTGTGGTTCAGGTTAAAGGTCGTGAAGGTGAAGCAAGCGTATTAAGCGATAAAAATAAAGAAGTTTTATATACAGGTCCATTGGCAGTAATGGTAGATGAACTGAGCGCTTCTGCGTCAGAGATTTTTGCTGCCGCCATCCAGGATTACCATCGTGGCATTATTATCGGAAGCTCATCTACTTATGGAAAAGGAACCGTTCAAAGAAACGTATCCCTCGATCCTCAATCAGAAAATCCTTTCTTCAGCCGTCCTTCCGAAGGGTTGGGAGATGTGAAACTAACCTTTAGAAAATTTTACAGAATCAATGGCGGCGCTACACAATTGCGCGGTGTTGTTCCGGATATTATTATTCCGGACAGGTTAGAAAATGCAAAACTGCGCGAAAAAGATAATCCGGATGCGTTGCACTGGGATGAAATTCCGAAAGCAAACTACACGCTTTGGAATCCAGGCTATAGTTATGCTCCGGTTGTCGCAAGTGTGAATGCTGAGATTAATAAAAATATCGATTTTAAAGGAATTAAAGATGAAGTGTCGTTGCTTGATAAGTATCAGAATGAAGAAACTCCTTTGAATATTGTGAAGTATAAGCAAATGCAAAAGGAGATAAAAGATGCTGCGAAAAAACTCGATGCCTTTTCAAAAGCGCCCGTCGATCTTCATACGCAATCTTTGCCTCAGGACGTAGCAGAAATGGGAAGCGATACAACAAAAATCAACAAGCAAACTACCTTCCTGAAAAACATTGGCAGCGACATTTACGTAAATGAAACTGTAAAGGTTTTGGAAAAAGTAATTGGAGAAGCTCAGATTGCACAGGCAAATAATAAATAAAAATAACAATAGCATTAAACAAAAAAACCGGCGATTATAGCCGGTTTTTTTGTTTAATCAAAGTGATCATTTCCTTCAAGAGTAAAAAGAAATCTCCATTATTTCTTCATTTGCTGCTTCATTTTATTTTATTCAGTCACAATTTTGACTTCATAATTCTTGTTCTCCCAATGCTTTGCTTCTTTCCAGAAAAAAGTAAATTTTATTTCACCGGATTTCTGATGTCCAAAATCAATATCGGCGATATGCATTCCTACTTTCGTGTCTTTGGTATGAAGATCATTTGTTGTTTGCCAGTTGTCTGAGGTCCAATGCACAACTGCCGGGACCGGTGTTTCTATCCGCAAGATTTT
>JAICYZ010000107.1 GCA_025933935.1 Chitinophagaceae bacterium | reverse complement strand
CAATACCAATACACCGTTAAAAGTAAATGCTGTTTGATCCTGTAGAAAAAACATTTATCGGGTTAATTAATTTTTTTGATAAATAAGAAGATCATCGTCTAAATCAGGAATTATCTTTTTTTGTCCCTTTGCTGTAGCATTCAGTTTCATCATCATGGCTACGCTAAGCAATACATTTTTTAAAATATTGAAGGAGATATTAATAACAAAATACATTTTCTGAAAAGATACGCTTACCCTCATTTTATCAGTCATGAGATATAGGAAAAAAGTACCCGAAAAATAAATAAAAAAGGCGATAACTGTCCAAAAATTAAAGGTGGAATAAATTAATAAGTTATTATTTGTCCTCACCTGTGAAAAAAGGTAAGCCATACAGAGTAGTAAAACAATTATGGCTTCTATTCCGGAAGCAAATGAATCAAATTCATGGGTTTTACTAAAAAAAACATAATCAGCCAAAGCGAATAAGATGAAGGCGATCCATAAAAAAGGAATTGCTTGCTTTACATATCCTTTTGGAAATATTAAATAAAGAAAGTAGCAAAAAAAAGTATATTCTAATACAGTGAATAAATTTAAAAGTATTATAAAATTCGGAGTGTGAACAACACTTTGAAGATAGAAACTTATTCCTTCATTAATTATACAATAAAACACATAAAATAGAACAACCCTTAGTGGTTTGTTCTTGCTATTGCGTTTAAAAAGCAAGAAAAACACTAAGGGCAGTGCTGTAAAAAGTAGATGTGTATATAATAATGTTTTAAAAATAGCAGTTATAATTTTTTCAAATATAACTACCTTTTTTAAATTTTATTGCGGAAATTGCAAAAAATAATTGACAATTCTAGCTATTGCCATTTAAAAGAGACCAGTCAATAATTACTTTGTCAGCAACAATACCATCATATTTTTCCAGATCTCCTGTGTTAGTAACTGCAGAATAAGAAAGAATATCTTTTCCGTCAGCATCAACGCCAGTGTAAACTAAATGCTCTTCATTTTCGTTAGTAAGGCATTTACGGAAATTAATTCCTACACATCCTGGTTGGTTTAAAATCTGATCGATAATGTTACGTCCAATGTAAAAACCTGGAGTAGCATCTGGATTTGCAGTTCTAAAGTTTTGTACTAATTGGATGCCTTCAGCTAATCCAATGTCTTCGCCTACTTCAGCAAGGCTTTTGGTTTCGAGTGTGTTTGTGGTCATGATTGTAAATTTTTGTTTTGTTTAAAGTGTGTTTTCTGATTAACCAGAATGCTAACTTCCATAAAATATAATTCCTGTACAATTGATCATTTTAAACGTTAATTCACGTATTTTTGCTGTAATGCAGTAACAGCCTACGTTTGAAGCGAATAAACACGTAAATTAACGAAGTAAAATAAGGTAATTGTACGACTAAAATATAGTAATTTTACTATCAAAACAATTCGTTTCCTTACGAGGGTAAAAACACGTATTTACAGGTAGATGACAAAAAAAACCAGGCCGAGACTGCCTGGATTTTTGGATTTTAAAGCGGGAGAGAAAATCTTTTAGTTAATATGAACAGGAATTTAAATTGAAATTTTTAAAGAATATCGGTGTTTTTTTTCGATCTGTTTACTTTTAGAATTTACCAGTATAACCGTTTTAATTGAAAGTTCCAGTGATCACATTAACTAATCAAAAGTAAAAAGATCGAGTATGGTGCCCAATAGCATCTTTACTTTATTTTTGGCAGCCGATAAATACATAAGTTTATGCAAAAGCGCAAACAAGGATAGAAAAAGTACTAAGTCTGACAACCGTAACATGTACTTGGTAACTTTTTCGGACTTATTTTGCCTTTTATCGTAAAAAAACGTTTTTAAGTAATATATTCAATAATTAATCGTTATAGTTTCTATATTTACATTGTTCTAACATTAAAAATTCAATGTCACTATCTACCAATATCAAAATTGCAATTGCAGATGATCATAAGATTTTCCGGGATGGAATAAAGATGGCGCTGAATCCGAGGGAAGATCTGAAAATGATATGGGAAGCTGAAGACGGAAAAGATTTGATGCACAAAATGGCGATCAAACAACCGGACCTTTTATTGATGGATATTCGCATGCCACAAATTGATGGTATTAATGCCATTGAAATGCTTCGCAAGGAATATGACAACCTCAAAATAATCGTACTTTCTATGTACGACGATCAGCAAATGATCAGCAAAATGATGGAAATGGGTGCTAATGCTTACCTCACCAAAACTACTGATCCCGACGAGATATACGAAGCCATCCTCACTTGTATGAACGAGGAATTTTATTTTAACCAGTTGGTAAACAAGGCTGTAATGGGCAAGCTGATGCAGAAAAAAAATGTGCGCAGGCTTTATGGAAACCAGGTGCCGGTTACTTTTAATGAAAAGGAATTAAAAATATTGCAACTGCTGGGAGAAGATAAAACAACAGAGGAAATTTCAAAAATAATTTTTTTAAGCCCGCGTACAATTGAAACCATCAGGCAGAATATGAAAAGTAAAGTTGGCGCCAAAACCATTGGCGGACTCATCATGTACGGAATGAGAAATAAAATGATTGAATAATCAGAAATTATTTTCCTGATGAGAAACCTTGCTGCAAGAAAAAATTCAGCGATTCCAAAATAAAAATTGTAACTATTTATTTATTTACTGCATCATCCAATTAGTATTTTCCGGTTCTTTTGTAAATATTATTTTTTGAGATGTAATTGATAATATTCGCTCATTATGCGGTGAATTTTTCCTTTCAGCCGTTCATAACCTTCTTCTTCATTCACTTGGACCGCCGGCAGAAAATGAAGTTCCATTTTCGCAGGCCAGAAATAGAACCTCCCAGCGGGAAGTACTTTTTTTGTATTGAAAATTAATGCAGGAATAATCGCAGTGCGTGTTTCTATTGCCAACCGGAACGCGCCGCTATGGAATTCTTTCAAAGGCAATTCAGTTTTATTTCTTGTTCCTTCAGGATAAATGCACATATCCATTCCCATTTGCAGAACCTGTTTCATTTTTTTAAAACTGTCTTCGCGGCTTTTCCGGTCATTTCTGTCAACGAGAACAGATCCGCGTTTATAAATCAAACCGAATAGCGGAATTTTTGCCATCTCTGCTTTCGCAATGGTTTTGTTTGCCCGCGGAATAAACGGCGTTGCTACCGGCACGTCCATGAAAGAATTGTGGTTGCAGGTAACAATATAATTCTGGCCGGGCTTAAAGTTTTTTTTGCCAACAATCTTTAATCTGCATGCGGTCAGAAAAAAAAATACGCGCATCCACACTTTTGAAATTTGCCGGAAAATTTGGGTTCGCTTCGGTTCTTTTACCATTCCTATTATCCACATCAATAGCGCAACAGGTAACAAAGTGATTACAAAAACAACAAGTGCCCAGACGGCGAAAATTTTTCCTAAAATGTTTCTCAAAATCGTATTTTTTTCCTGAAATTATATTTTCCAGTCCACCGGAATTTTGTGTTGCTTCATCAGCAATTCATTTGTTTTTGAAAAGTGCCGGCATCCAAAAAAGCCGTTATTGGCGCTTAAAGGAGATGGATGAGCAGCTTTTAAAACAAAATGTTTTGTTTCGTCTATCAGTGTTTGCTTTTCCTGTGCAAATTTACCCCACAACAGAAAAACAATTCCTTCCTTTTCATCAGAAATTTTTTTAATTACCTGGTCTGTAAATTGCAACCATCCGATTTGAGCATGGCTTCCCGGTTCATTTTGCCGCACGGTCAAAGAAGCGTTTAAAAGAAGGACGCCCTGTGAAGCCCACTTTGTTAAATTACCATTTTGCGGAACCGGAATTCCAAGGTCATTTTTTAGTTCTTTAAAAATGTTTAGGAGTGATGGTGGTTTAGCAATTCCATCAGGGACAGAGAAACTTAATCCATGGGCCTGTCCGGGATTGTGATAAGGATCCTGCCCAATGATCACGACTTTTACATTTGAAAAAGGAGTTTGTTTAAAAGAATTAAAAATTAATGAACCTGGAGGATAAATGGTTTTACCGGATGCTTTTTCAGCTTTTAAAAAAGCAACCACATGTTGAAAATATGTTTTATCAAATTCATCTTTTAAAATTTCTTTCCAGCTTTCTTCAATTTGAATATCCATAAAAGAGACAATGGTATATGATGCAAATTTAAATCTTAATCAATGGTAATAAATATCCGGAAAATGAAATTACGGTTATTTGTTCTTTTACCGTAACAAACAAATTATTTTGATATTGGGCAGCGGAAGGTGGCAAGTTTAGAGAGATAGGAATGCCGACTTGCAATATGCATTTCTAGTGACCCCGGCACGACTCGAACGTGCGACCCACAGCTTAGAAGGCTGTTGCTCTATCCACTGAGCTACGGGGCCTTTTTGTTAAAAAGAATGACTCAAAAACCGCGTGAATTTTTGATTCTTCGTTATCTCAAAAAAAGTTTTGCAAATATAACTCAAATGATTTTCGCACAAAGCAAAAAGAGATTAAAAATACCGCAGACTTATGATAAACCCTGAAACAGGGTAAAATGCTGGACGAAGTCGTAATTTAACTTGCCGGTAATTCAAAATAAAAAGTGCTTCCTTTTCCTTTTTCGCTTATTACGCCTATTTTTCCGTTATGCTTTTCTATAATGTCTTTGCAAATAAAAAGTCCTAATCCCAATCCCGGATACGTATTTAAATTATTGCCGGAAACCCGGTAAAAACGCTCAAATATTTTCTGCTGTTCTTCTGTGGCAATTCCTTTCCCAAAATCCTGCACGGAACAAATTACTTTGCCGTCCGTTTTATTTAACTCAATAATTATCTTTTGAGAATCCGGCGCATATTTTATTGCATTTGTCAAAAAATTATTTATTACTTGTGCTACCCTGTCGCGGTCGCCATACACTTTCACTTTGGTATCATTTTTAAAAACAAGTTCGTGATCCGCTGAGATGGGTTGAATAGTAGCAATTGCCTGTGTAACAACATTCTGTAATTCAAAGTCTTCTTTGTTATAGACGAGATGGCCATTTTCAATTTTTGAAGTATCGAGTAAATCATTAATGAGGGCAGTAAGTTTATTAATCTGCAAGTCCATCCTTTCCAACATATTTTTTTGCTGCGCATCAAAATTTACGCCTGCGTCCATCAGCAGCAATTGTGTATAGGCTTTAAGCGAAGTAACCGGTGTTTTCAATTCATGGCTGGCAATGCTGAAAAACTCATCCCTGCGATATACCAGGTCTTCGGTTTCCTTTTGAACTTTATCTTTCTGCGAAGCATATTGAATCAAATTGTGCTTCATTTTTTTTATTGAAATACCGAGCAAATCGTATTCACTTCGCGGAACAACCGTTACAGAAAAATTTCCTTTTCCAATCTGGTTAGCCGCCTGCGCCAGAGCCAGATTATTTTTATCAATATCAATGATACAATTTGCAAGTTTTCCAATCACACCTTTGGGCATATTTCTTAGTCGCAATCCCGTTTCGCCTTTAGAAAGCTTTGCCGAAGCCAGCTTTAATTCGTTTAACAGATGATGGATATTCATGATCAGGTAGATAACGAAAGCGATCACGAATAATATCACGAATAATAAAAATAAAAGAACCCTGTTCTTTGTATTTATCTCCTGTTGGTATATTTGTTTCATTCCGGCATCGACTTTCTCCCACAACGCCACTTGTTGTTTTCGCAACTCAATTAATCCCCTTGAAGAAACATCCCACCATTCATTTGGAGAATAAGTACTGTCGATTTTGAAAGTAGCGAAGACCTTGTCGATGTAATTCATCATCGTTCTATAATCGGTAGAATCTTCCTTTGTTTTGAATGATTTCAAAGATTCGGGTGATGCCTTTAATAAAAATTCTGTTTCATACGTTTTAGCCACTTTATACACACCTAAAGTTCCGAACAAAGTTTCCGAAACAAATTTTCTTGTATACAAAACATTGAAAATATTTGTTCGCACAATGCCGAGGTACGTAATTAATTCAGAAAGAATTTTTTGAGTGAGCAGATCGCGGTAAATTGGCTTGAGAAAACTATTTCCGGGAACAGATGTTTTTAAGGTATTTACCCTGAATATGGCGTCTGTATAGTATTGCATCGCCATATCTGCCGTAAATTTTTTAGAATCTACTCCCTGCCTCGTAGCTTCCAGATGATCTAAAAAAGTATATTTGGGAAAGTCTTTCAAAGCAAAGTCGTTGCTTTTTTCGAGTATCTGAAGCAGAGAATCCACCTTTTCCCGGTGTTCAGGAATTTGATTAAAACTTGTGTCTTTAATCAACTTCAAATAGCTGTATCTTCTTTCGCGTGCAAGTTCATTGATTAATTCACTGATGTTTTGTGATTGGTCCACATGTTGGATGTAATTATCGATCAATTTCACTGTTTTTGATTTATCACCATAAATCATGGCTGAGAAATAAATCAAAAACAATACGGGAACCAGCCCTATCAATAACAATTTAACGGTGAGAGGTAATTTTCTAAAAAAAACAATCATTACAAAAAGATAGGATAAAAGGTGGAATTAAAATATCCCAACCCCATATAAAACAATACCGATTTTAAAAGCTAAGGTAATGTATCACGACCAAAATTTTAAGTTTTTTTTTGGCAAAATATTTTTCTTTAAAAGCCAACACTTTTTGCCATCAGCCGTTTCTGTTTTCTTAATAAAAAACGTTCTTCAAATGAGCGTTGGCAGCGGTTAAAGCGATCATTTTTGAAAGTTATTCGATTTCAGAAAAATCAAAAATTCCAACCGCATTCTTTCTTTTTTTTGTTAAGAAAAAATTGTTGTCTTAATGAAAAAAAGGCTTTTAGAAACAAGCAATATTTCAATGTTTTGAAACTAAGAATTGAGCTTATTTCTTTGTTTGATGAAAATCACTTTTTTATTTTACTTCTTACCTCTTTCACTTCTGCAACAGTAACTACAGCTGCTTTGTTGCCAAAAGTATTTCTTACATAAGTCAATACATCGGCTATCTGTTGATCTTTTAAAACACTGCCAAGAGGTGGCATCGGATTAGAATAGGACTCCTCATCAATGTCCACATTTTTAAGCCCGTTCAAAAGGATTTTAATCATGGTTTCTTTATCTCCCAAAACGTAAGAAGTATTTATTAACGGCGGCGTCAAATGTGGAACGCCACCGCCATCAGCCTGATGGCAGGAGATACAAAATTTTTTATAAACTTTTTCTCCCGCCGCTTTTGATTTTTGCAATGAAGAAGACTGAATAGGATTTTCTTTAACTGAATCCTTTCCATTTGTGAACACCAAAGTAACCGGCATCAACAAAAAAGCAAGCACAATTATCTTATTCAATTTACTTTATTTTTTCTGATAAGTAATCTTATAAATGGTTCCTTTTGAATCATCAGAAACGTAGAGCGAACCATCCGGTCCCTGTGCCAATCCGCATGGCCGATGCTCCGCACTCCTCGGCGATTTTATATCCTTTGTTCCAGCGAAACCATCAGCAAAAACCTCCCATTTTCCAGACGGTTTTCCGTCTTTAAAAGGAACAAATACTACAAAATATCCGGCTTGTTTTTCAGGGCTTCTGTTCCATGAACCGTGAAAGGCAATAAAAGCACCGTTTTTATATTTTTCCGGAAACTGATTGCCGGTATAAAATAACAGATCGTCCGGAGCAAGATGGCCGGGAAAAGCCATCACCGGATCTAAATATTTCTTATCAGCAGATTTTTTTCCATTACCGCCATATTCGGGCATGAGGATTTGTTTCTTTTGAATCTGGTCATAATAAATATAAGGCCAGCCTGCATTGTCACCCTTGTGAATTTCATACATACATTCGGCCGGCAGAATGGAAGAAGTTTTCGCATCGTAATATTGTGGAAAAAGATCGTGCAATTGATCGCGGCCATGCTGCATAACAAAAAGGGCATTATCCTGATTGTTCCAATCCAATCCCACCACATTTCTTAAGCCGGTAGCATAATGAACGCCATCACCATAAGTTTGGTTGGCCTTATCCGCTTTAAACTGCCAGATGCCACCTGCCGAATCCAGGATCGGGCAACCTTTTATTCCCATTGATCCGGGAACCCGGTCCTTTTCCTGGCATGAATTGCTATAAGCGCCAACGTTTACATATATGTTTCCGGCATTATCAAATGTGACTGATTTGGAATTATGCTCACCGCGATCCAACAATCCAGAAACAATTTTTTCAGGGTTAGAAGGATCAGTTACTTCGTCTTTATCATTCAATTTATACCGATACACGTCTGTGTTGGAAGAAGCATACAGATAACCGTTTTTAATACGCATTGCAGTCCCGCTGTAATCACCAAAAGCGGATTTCTGTTCCAATTTTCCGTCGTTGCTTTTTTGCAAAAACAAGATCCCCTTTCCATCTTTTTTACGGTCAAGCTTCACATAAATATCGCCTCCTTTTGTAACGGCAATATGCCTTGCTTCCCCAAGATTATCGGCGACCTTCACTGCGCTGAAACCAGCTGGCAGTGTTAATCCTGCATCATCTGCCGTTAAGGCAGAAGGATTAATCTTGTGTGCGGATGAAGATATATTTGTAAAGGAAAAAATACAAAAAACACCTGCAGATAAAAGCAGGAACATCAATAAAAAATTTTTTTTCATTTGAGGAATTATTTAATAATTATGAATAATAAAACCGTTTGAAAAATGTAAAATGGGCTACCAAAGATAAAAAATTTAAAGATTCATTATTATTCTGGTGTGCTGATTTGCTAATGTTGTAATGTGAAAATGTGCTGTCTTTGTTCTTATTGCAGCAGCGAGTTACTTTTGTATGAATCATTATGCCATTTTTAAAATCATTTTCAATTAATAGCGGGAAAAAAAATCCATTCCCTTTTAACATTTCTGCTGTTCAATTTGCAACGCATGTTCCTTTGAGCAAACAGGTTACAATTTTCATTGGCGATAATGGTTGTGGCAAATCAACCTTACTGGAAACGATTGCGCTTAAACTCAATCTTCCATTAATCAGTGGTTTTATAAGCCCCGGTGCAGGATTTGAAGCGGCGGGTTTGCTTCAGCCTTTTCTTCAAATAGAATACCAGCGACAAACACACAAAGGGTTCTTTTTCAGGGCAGAAGATTTCAGCGATTTTGTAAACTCAGTAGAAAACGAACAACGCAAAATAAGAGAAGATCTCCACGAATTAAAAGGCGTGGTAGATGATTCGATTATTAAAGAAATGAGCGATAATATGAATTACAAACTTTTTAGAATGCGCAAGGATTATGGTGAAAATATACAGGCATATTCACACGGCGAGGCGTATTTAAAAATCCTGCAAACGAGGATCGGCGACAAAGGAATTTTCCTGCTAGATGAACCGGAAGCAGCGCTATCTCCTATCAAGCAACTTTCCTTAATTTTCTTTATTGCAGAAGTATTAAAAAGCCACAACACCCAGTTTATTATTTCTACACATTCTCCCATTTTAATGGGCATTCCGGGCGCTTTGCTATATGAAATAAAAGAAGATGGAATGAACGAGGTTCGTTACGAAGAAACAGAACATTACCGGATCACGAAGACATTTTTAAATAATCCGGATTTATATTTACGGGAATTGTAAATCTTTTACCATTGATCGGCGAAAATCTTTCCTAATAAAAATATTAGCAAAGTATGAATACTGAATAACGCTCTTTTAAGAAAATAAATAATTGAAATGATCAATTCTTTTTTTAATGGAACAAACTTTGCGGCATTTGTAATTCATAACTTTTTTATTAGAAACCCCATGCGTGAATATTCGATCAGCTATGAGAAGAATTTTCTAAAGAATTTCCCGATAACATTTCAAAATGAAAAACAAAATGAACTTATCAGAAAAGTATAAGGCAGTGAGAAATTATACAGAAGAAATCTGCAAACCATTGCACACAGAGGATTATGTGGTGCAACCTGTAGTAGATGTAAGTCCGCCCAAATGGCACATTGGACATACAACCTGGTTTTTTGAGACATTTATTTTGAAACCCTATTTGGATGCGTATGAAGAATTTGATCCACAATATAATTATGTTTTCAACAGCTATTATGAAACCGTCGGGGCAAGAGTAATCCGAACTGACCGGGGAAATTTAAGCCGTCCCACGGTAGAAGAAATTTATAAATACAGGAAATATGTAGATCAGGCAATGAACCAGTTTTTACAAAGAGATGTTTCAAAAGAAATTGAGGAACTTGTAACGCTTGGATGCAATCACGAGCAACAGCACCAGGAGCTTTTGATGACGGATATAAAATATATTTTAGGAAATAATCCATTGTTTCCTGCCTACAAAGCGACGCACAGCAAAGAAAGAAATAAGGAAGATTTTGATTCTGATTCTAACAATAAATTCATAAAAATTCAGGAAGGTATTTATCACATTGGGTACGAAGGCAATGGGTTTTGTTTTGATAATGAATTACAAAAACATGCTGTTTTTTTAGGAGATTTCCGGATCGCAAAAAACTTAATTACGAATGCGGAATACCTGGAATTCATGAATGCAGGTGGTTATAAAAACTTCAGTTACTGGCATGCTGACGGTTGGGAATGGGTAAAAACAAATCATATAGATGCACCACTTTATTGGTATTTTATTGATGGAAAGTGGCACTATTATACCTTGGAAGGAATGAATTTATTAAAGTTGAGCGAACCGGTTTGTCATGTGAGCTATTATGAAGCAGCGGCATTTGCATCATGGAAGCAAATGCGCTTGCCTACTGAATTTGAATGGGAAGCAGCTTCAGAAAAAATCAATTGGGGCAGGCGCTGGGAATGGACAGAAAGCGCTTATCTTCCCTATCCTGGTTTTAAAAAAGCGGCGGGAGCAATTGGAGAATATAATGGAAAATTTATGGTGAACCAAATGGTATTGCGTGGCGCTTCTGACGTCACTTCTCCACGCCATAGCAGAAAAACTTATCGCAATTTTTTTCAACCAAATCTTCGCTGGCAGTACACAGGAATCAGACTGGCACAATAATATTATCAGATCAAATACAAGTATGAATAAGTTTTTAAAGGATGTGCTACAAGGCCTGCAATCTTCTCCAAAATATTTAGACTCGAAATATTTTTACGATAAAAAAGGCGACGAATTGTTTCAGAAAATAATGGCAAGTGATGAATATTATTTGACAAATGCTGAGATGGAAATTTTTTCAAAACAATCAGGAAAAATTGCTGACAAAGTTTTGACGGAAGCAAAGCAAATAGATGTGGTTGAATTTGGGCCGGGAGATGCGGTAAAATCCATTCATTTACTAAAAGAACTGATGCAAAAGCATTCGATATCAAATTATTTTCCGATTGATATTTCTGAAAATATCATCAAGGTTTTAAGTAAACATTTACCAGTCCAAATTCCTCACCTCCGTTTGAAAGGCTTTGCCGGAGAGTATTTTGACATGCTTTCACTGGTAAATGAAATTTCATCAAACCAAAAACTGGTTTTGTTTCTCGGTGCTAATATTGGCAATTTTAAATTTAATGAAATGCCGCAATTCTGCAAGCATTTAAGAAGTTTACTTTCTGCAGGAGATATGGTTTTAATTGGCTTTGATTTAAAAAAAGATCCGGCAAAAATATTAGCAGCTTACAATGACAAAGCCGGTTATACAAAAGAATTTAATTTGAATCTATTGAAGCGGATCAATAAGGAATTGAACGCGAATTTTAAGATAAATAATTTCCAACATTACGCTACTTACGATCCTATACCCGGAGCTTGTAGAAGTTATCTTATTTCTATCAAGCAACAATCAGTAAAAATTGAAGAAGCAGAAATTAATTTTGAAAAAAATGAACCGGTGTTTATGGAGATATCCCAAAAATATTCAGTAAAGGAAATCGATGAAATATTGCTGCAATGCGGTTTTGAAGTTATGTCTCACTTTTTTGATAGCGACAAATATTTTACGGATGTACTTTTGAAATGCTAAATGGCCGGCGAATTACAACCAAATTTTTTTTATCAAATTCCTGTTATTTATGCTTCATCTTTTCAATAAGAAAAAATTATTTTTTAGTGGATTTTTATTGAAAAATAAAATGTTTAAACCTTACATTTGCGTTTTTTATTGCCCGATAGTATAATGGTAGTACGACAGATTCTGATTCTGTTTGTCTTGGTTCGAATCCAGGTCGGGTAACTGAAAT
>JAICYZ010000404.1 GCA_025933935.1 Chitinophagaceae bacterium | reverse complement strand
TGCAATTGCAACCAGCTTTAAAAATTCTTTTGATATCAGCATGAGCAGTTGCTGCACACTTGCACCGAGCACTTTGCGTACACCAATTTCGCGAAAACGCTTTTCAATAGTGAATGATGTTAATCCTGCAAGACCAGGGCAGCAAATAAAAATTGCCAGCGGGGAGAAAATATCCGTTAGTTTGCTTATTAATTTTTCTGTGATGAATTTCTTCTGAAATTCCTGGTCTACAAACTGATATTCAAACGGGACAGAAGGATTATATTTTTTGAAAACGGTTTCTAAAAATGCAATGGCTTTCTGTGCCGCAATACCATCTTTAATACGCATTGTGTTCATACTTGAATTGTTTGGATCATACAAAAACATCATCGGGTAAGCAGGTTCAAATGGCGACTTCATTATCAGATTATCGGTAACGCCAATGACGGTATATGTAATAGAAAATCCCTTGTTTCGAAAAAGGTTTCGCCATGCCGTTTTGAAATAGTTTTTTACCATTTTATTTTCGTTTATGGATAACTGTTATATATAGTAATCCAACTAATACTTCCAATTTTTATTTTCACATCGTCTATTACTCACTTCTTAAACTCTTGACAGGATTAGCGATTGCTGCTTTTATGGCCTGGAAGCTGATGGTTGCAAGTGCAATAACAATAGCAATAATTCCGCTTACAAGAAATATCATCCAACCCACATGAATACGATAAGCATAATCCTGCAGCCATTGATGCATGAAATACCAGGCAATTGGTGTAGCAATCGCAAAAGCAATCGCAATCAGTATGACAAATTCTTTTGAAAACATATACACGATATTACCGGCAGACGCACCAAGTACTTTCCGGATGCCAACTTCTTTTACCCGCTGCACCCCCATGAATGAGACTAAACCGTACAAGCCAAGACAGCTTAGGAATATTGCAATGGCGGCAAAAATTTTATACAACTGCGATAGCTGGATTTCCTGTTTGTAAAAACCGGCGATTTTATCATTTAAGAATCTGTACTCGTAAACATAATCGGGAAATGTTTGCTGCCAGATTTTTTTGATTGATTGCATGCTGGAAGCAATGTTTATCGTCGCTATTTTTATGGAAGCCTGCCGATACATGGTGCTGTTGGTGGCTATAAGTAAGGGTGAAACACTCTCACGTAACGACCGGTCATTAAAATCTTTTAATACACCAACAACCGGACATTTTATAAGTCCGCCCATGATGCTTATTTCTTTGCCGACTATGTCTTCCGGCTTTTTCAGTCCTAAACTTTTCACGAATGATTCATTCACTAAAAATTCTCTTGTGTAACCAGAAGGTTGCAAATTTCTTCCGGCTACCAGTTGTAATTTATAAGTCGGTACATAGTCATCGTCAGCGAATTTCGTTATAGCCTGAAAATCTTCATCCTTTACCGCATTGTCAAATTTGAATGTGGTAAAAACATTATTGTTATCTTCTATCGGGGAGTTTGAATTGAAACTTACTTCCTGCACACCGTTTGATAATAGCTGATGTTTTAAGTATTCCGTCAGCTTTACGCCGGTACTGTCGGGGCGAAATGGAACATTTACAATGGCGTCTTTATCGAATCCCAGCGGCCGATTCATAAAATAATCCATCTGCTTTACAATGACGAGTGTTCCGATGATGAGCGCCTGCGCAATGATGAATTGAAACACCACCAATCCCCTTCTTAATGAAATCCCTTTTGCAGCATTTACGGTCACTTTACTTTTTAAAGCATTAACAGGGTTGAAACGTGATAAAACAAGGGAAGGATAAAAACCGGAGAGTGCAGTTACAACAACCGTTACAATTAAAAGAAATAAGATAATTGAAGGATTGTTAAATATGTTGAATGACAGTGAAAGGTCTAACAACTGATTTACGTAAGGCAATGCGAGCATAGTAATAACTGATGCGATTATTACGGCACTCAAAACAATTAAAAATGTTTCTGTAAGAAATTGAATTTTTAATTGAGCTTTATTACTTCCTAAAACTTTTCTTACGCCTATTTCTTTTCCACGATTAACAGCCTGGGCGGTGGAGAGGTTTATAAAGTTTACACAAGCAATCAGAAGGATGAACGCGGCAATCAGCCACAATACATTCAGTAGTTCGTGGCTGATCGTTTTGTTGCTGTAATTTCCTGATGCCGCATCATAATGCACATCACTTAACGGTTGTATAATATAAGTATCCTTATTTTCCTGAGGTAATACTTTTCGTGCGAATGCGCTTAGTTGTTGATTAAAATTGCTGACAGAAATATTTTGTGGTAACAAAACATAACAGCCAAAATCAGCGGCCGTTCCATTCCAGCCCGGTTGTTGAAAACCATATTTCGCATCACCGGTAAAATCTGTTCCATAAGCAACAACCAATTTTAACTGGAAGTCAGTATTTGGTGGTATGGTTGCCAGGATGCCGGAAACTTTTAACAGAGTTGCAGGAAACTGAAATAAT
>JAICYZ010000306.1 GCA_025933935.1 Chitinophagaceae bacterium | reverse complement strand
TTGTATAATCATATTTTTGATTCAAAACCTGTACGCTTGCACCGCTCAAAGGTTGTCCAGTTGTGCGGTTCAGCACAAAATATTGCAGGCCGCTATTGATAAAGCTAATATCCGAAACATAAAAATATTGGGCCGCCAGTGGATTTTTATCAAGGCTGAAATTTTCATTTGCGCTTCCAATCAATGCATATTCTCCGACAGGCAAAGCATCAATTTTTACTTCAACGGAATGCGAAAAATAATCAGTTGTTTTTGGCAGATCCTGCTTCCAGATTTTGAGACTTTTTAAAGAAATCAATTTTTGAAAAAGCTTATCATTATCATTTTCTTTTTGCAAACCTTGTTTTAATGCAGGAGTTAAAGAAATAATTCTGAAATAAACTGTATTGAAATTCTGATAATTTACCAACGTTCTGAACGGCTGTAATGGAACATTTATTTTTTCAGTTGTAAGATTTAAAGAAGGATGCAAAATGGTTTTCAAAAGATTTTGTGCATTAATTCCACCTTCACTTTTGGGAAACTTATTTACCAGATCATCAAGGATTTCTTTTGCTTTTACAATCGTATATTCTGTAATTGAATCCTTGTTTTGATGAGATTCAATTGCTTTGCTATAAATATTTTGCGCTATCAGAAATGTAGCTTGGGCTGTTAAAGGATTGCCGGCATATTTTTCACTCAGATGTTTTAGCGCATTGCTGTAGAGCGAATCTTTATTCTGCATCACGCCATACTGATTTACAAAATTAATGCGTTCCATATCTGCATCAATCATTGCATCAGGGTTTTTATCTCTTTGATGAAATGACAATAATTGTTGAAAAATAATCAGCGCTTTCTGATGAAGTGATGTTGAATCTTTGGAAATAAAATTCGCGTTTATAAATTCGTTTACCGGCGCAAAAGCAACCGAATTATTTATTTCAAAAGCATAAGCAGGGCGCGTGATGTCACGCTCATCATTTTTAAAATAATCGAGGGCACGATGAGCCAACAGATCATAAAGAGTGGGACGAAGATTACGCACATTTCCTTTCAAAATAATTGCATCGAAAGGTTCTAATTTGGTTTGTTGTAAAAGCGTTCTATTTTTTAAAGAAGCAACATATAACTCAGCAGTTTTTTTATGAAGATCATCAGTTGTCCAGGTAGCAATATCTTTTTTATCAAAATTTATCGTGTTCGTTCTCTGGTATAGCTTATATCTGTTTTGCTGAAAATAATTCCAATACAGTTGGGCTGCAATGCTTTGCAGAATTGACTTTGCCGGTTCTTTGGCAATGGTGATTTCATTTTCTATTGAATCAATACTTTTTACAGAAGCGTCTTCTATGATATATTGATGGAGATTTATTTTAAATAATAAAGCCTTCACAACTTGCGGATCATTGTTCTCTTTTTTTGCGGAGCGGTAAATTTGTTCTACATCCTCTAACGCAGCTTTGGTCAAACCTTTTTTTTGAAGTTGTTCTATTTTCTGCCATTGAGAAATATATTCATTGTTTTTTTTCTGAGCATTTAAAGTGGAGAATCCACAAAATGAAATCAAAAAAGAAAAAGTTGCGGGCAGTAAAATATTTTTCAATTGCATGAAAATGAATTTGATTAAAGATAGAAAAAAGCAAATTTTAGGTTGTATGATTTATAACCGAAGACGCAAAAAAGATTTTATTTCATAAAAGATTATGAATTGCTATTGTTGTATTAACAAAAATTTTAAGAAAGTCTAGAATATCTCAGCGAATAAAGAAATAAACGCAAATCTTAATTTGGACGACTTAATTACTTGAGATTATGATACACCTTTTGCACATCTTCATCCTGCTCCAGATTATCTACTAATTTCAAAACTTCGTTTGCATCTTCTTCAGATAATTCTAAAGTATTGGTAGGAATCCAGGTAAGTTCGGCAGTCACTACGTTTATCTTTTTTTCGTCCAAAGCCTTATTCATATTTCCAAATTCGTTATAAGCAGTGCGGATAATGATATTGCCTTCACTGTCTTCGCCGATCTCTTCAAGGCCAAAATCGATCAGTTCAAACTCCAGCTCTTCAATGTCCAGATTGTCCTTTTTGATCTTAAATTCTCCCATGTGGTTGAACATAAAAGCGACACTTCCACTCGTTCCAAGTGAACCGCTATTTTTATTAAAATGCATTCGCACATTCGCTACTGTTCTTGTTGGATTATCCGTTGCAGTTTCTACCAGCAATGCAATTCCGTGAGGCGCGTATCCTTCATAAATCTCTTCGTGATAATCAGTTTTATCTTTTCCCATCGCACGCTTGATGGCAGCATCAACGCGGTCTTTAGGCATATTCACTGCTTTTGCATTGATGATACACCTGCGTAAAGCGGAATTATTATCCGGATCAGGACCGCCTTGTTTTACGGCAATATCTATTTCTTTTCCGATGCGCGTGAATTGTTTCGCCATTTTATCCCAGCGCGCAAACATGGTTGACTTTCTTACTTCAAATATTCTTCCCATAGTTTCTTTTTTTCCTGCAAATCTTTCCTGGTATCTGCTTTTAATGATCCGCAAAACTAAAATGTAAAATCCAAAATTCTTAAAAAAATACTCTCAGCATTTTATTCCTTCACGATGGATGAAAATTTTACTTATTAAAAACCAAAAGTATTTTGACAAAACAAAAGTATTTTGAACAGATTCTGTTTTTATGTAAAACTAAAACTGTATTTTAGTCAAATCACATCATTAGTTAATCACTTTTTATCCCAAAAAAATTCCCATGAAGAAATTATTTCTGCTCGGCTTTTTATTTTTTTCAATAACACTGTTTGCACAAACAAATGTCGTCATTGTACCAAAACCGGTTTCACTGCAGATGCATTCAGGCAGTTTTAATTTTGATGCCTCCACAACTATTATTGCAGAGAAAGGCAGCGAACATGAAGCTGATATGTTGAATGTTTATTTACAAAAATTGTACGGGTTCAAACTTCCGGTAAAAACTAAAATCGGCAAAGGAACTTTTATTGTTTTTAAGCTACTGCCAGGGACGGAAAGAAAAGACGCTTACAACCTGAATGTAGGATCTAATAACATCATCATCAGCAGTACCGGTAACGAGGGTTTGTTTTATGGAATGCAAACACTGCTTCAGTTATTGCCTGAAACAAAGACTGAGACTGCATCTATTCCGCAACTTGCTATAAAAGATTATCCGCGGTTTAAATACCGTGGCATGCACCTCGACGTGGGCCGTCATTTTTTTGATGTTGATTTTGTAAAAAAATATATTGATTACCTCGCCTATTTCAAATACAATACTTTTCACTGGCATCTCACAGAAGACCAGGGTTGGAGAATTGAAATTAAAAAATATCCTCGCCTTACTTCCGTAGGTGCTTATAGAAACGGAACGATTATCGGGCATTATCCGGGCACCGGAAATGACAGCATTCATTACGGCGGCTTTTATACACAGGAGCAAATAAAAGATGTGATCAAGTATGCACAGGAGCGTTTCATCACGATCATTCCTGAAATTGAAATGCCTGGTCACGCTTCAGCTGCAATAGCCGCTTACCCTGAGTTGAGTTGCTTTCCAAATGAATCAACCAAAATATCTCCTAAAACTTCGTGGGCGGGAAGCCGGGACGGAAAACAGGTTCAACAAACCTGGGGCGTTTTTGATGATATATTTTGTCCATCAGAATATACTTTTAAATTTTTAGAAAATGTCTTGGATGAAGTGATGGCTTTATTTCCATCAAAATATATTCATATCGGCGGAGATGAAGCACCAAAAACAAGCTGGAAAAGGTCTGCCTTTTGCCAAAAATTAATCAAGGATAAAAATTTGAAAGATGAACATGGTTTGCAGAGTTATTTTATCCAGAGAATTGAAAAATATATCAACAGCAAAGGAAGAAAAATCATTGGATGGGACGAAATTCTTGAAGGGGGTTTAGCGCCAAATGCAACGGTGATGAGCTGGCGGGGCGAAAAAGGAGGAATTGCCGCAGCGCAACAACATCATGATGTAATAATGACTCCCGGTACTTATTGTTATTTAGATCATGCGCAAACAAAAGACAGTGACAGCCTGACCATTGGTGGTTATTTGCCATTGGATACTGTTTACGGTTATGAGCCGATTCCAAAAGAACTGGATGCCTCGGAAGCGCATTATATATTAGGAGCCCAGGGAAACGTTTGGACAGAATATATGGCGAGTCCGCAAAAAGTAGAATACATGATCTTTCCACGAATGAGTGCATTGAGTGAAGTACTTTGGTCACCTAAACAAGATAGGAACATGGATCACTTTAATTCTGAGCTACCTGATCTATACAAACGCTATCAACTCTGGGGAGCCAGTTATTATGAAAAGAAATAAGCGTTGTTGAAATTATATGTAAAGGCCATTAAAACATTTGCGTTT
>JAICYZ010000013.1 GCA_025933935.1 Chitinophagaceae bacterium | reverse complement strand
CCTTTCAGACCGAGAAGTTTTGCGTATTCTGCATAAGGAAAATCAGGCACATCCTGCGACCCGGAAAATTTAGGGTCTCCTGTCATTACTCTTTGTTCCCAACTTACCTGCGCCAGGTCATTATTATGAAGAACCAATATTACTAAACGCGGATCCTTCCATCTTTTCCAATATTTTGAAATCGTTATCAGACCATTATTACCCAACATCTGCATCGCTCCATCTCCAACCATCGCAATCGGAATACGGTCGGGATAAGCAAATTTTGCAGCAATCGCATAAGGAACGCCAGGGCACATGGTAGCCAGATTGCCGGAAAGCGAAGCCATCATTCCTTTACGTATTTTTAGCTGCCGGGCAAACCAATCAGCAGAAGTTCCTGAATCCGAAGAAAGGATACACCTGTCAGGAAGCCGAGGCGATAACTCCCGGAAAACTCTTTGAGGATTGATCGGGCTTGCTGAATCTTTTGCCCGTGCTTCAATTACTTTCCACCAATCCTCCATTCCTTTTTCAATGTCTTTGCGCCATGAATGATGGTGTTTCTTTTTCAGAAAAGGAATTAATGCTCTCAAAGTTTGTTTACTGTCTCCCACCAGGTTTATTTCCATTGGAAACCGAAGACTTAACATCTTAGGGTCTATATCAATTTGTACGCCTCTTGCCTGGTCTATCTTCGGTAAAAATTCTGAATACGGAAAACTGCTTCCCACCATCAAAAGTGTATCGCATTCCATCATCATTTTCCAGCTGGGTTCTGTGCCCAATAAGCCAATGGCGCCGGTTACATACGGAAGATCATCCGGAACCGCCGCTTTCCCCAAAAGCGCTTTTGCCACACCGGCTCCTAATAATTCTGCTACTTCAATTATTTCTTCTCCTGCATTCAAAGCGCCGGCACCTACCAACATCGCCACTTTTTTACCATCATTTAACAGATCGGCGGTTCTTTTTAAATCTGCGTCAGATGGAACGATATGTACGTCGGGAAATCCAACACCGGTGTGGATAGCGCCATGTGCCCGAGGTGGTTCTTCGGCATCCAACTCCTGGATATCATTTGGAATTACAATACACGTAACGGTTCTTTCTGCCTTTGCAATTCGTATGGCGCGATCTACTAATTGCCTCATTTGCATCGGTACAGAAACCATATGAACATATTCATGAGCCACATCTTTATACAAACTGTTTAAATCTACTTCCTGCTGAAAATCGCCACCTTGCGACATCCTAGCGGATTGTCCAACAATAGCGACCACAGATTGGTGATCCATTTTGGCATCATACAATCCGTTGAGAAGATGAATGGCGCCAGGCCCAGAGGTGGCAAGGCAAACGCCCACTTCGCCCGTAAATTTGGAATGGGCACATGCCATAAAAGCGGCATTCTCTTCGTGACGAACCTGGATAAAATCTATTTTATCTTTTGCCCGGTCCAGGGCACCTAAAATACCGTTGATGCCATCGCCAGGGAAGCCAAAAATTCTGGTAATGCCCCAATCTAATAATCGTTCTAATAGAAAATCACTTACTTGTTTCGCCATAAAAAAACTTTTAAAAATGAGTTGAAATAATTTGAAGAAATCATCGCTTGGATGCAATGATAAAGAAGGTTGAAGGTTCTTTAATGTCCCTGCTGCCTCAAAGACTGTGCCTACCAAAAACGTAAAAGATCGAAAAGCAAACGCGGAAGATGCAGTTTCTAAGTTGTTTTAAAGTTTAAAAAAGAATATTTTTTATAAAACAACAATAGGAAATTGTAAAATCAAATTTTCATAATTGTTCCTTAGATTTCAGTATTTGAATAAGGATCATTTTTTTGTAAAAGTATTTTCACAGTAAATAAAGGCCTTTTCTCTAATCATTCTTATGTTGAATTAACGGTATGTGAAAATATTTTTCCAATTTCATTGAAGATTTATTTCCAAGCCGAATGCAGGTAAAAGAGTAAAACATTCATCACTTCTGCTATGGACGCAGTATAAAAGTCGGGGTTCATAGCTCTGGACAGTAAACCAATAAATAAGCAGAGTTCTATTTTTCTTTTATAAAAAAATGAAAGCATGTTGCCGGGAAAGCAGAGCTTTTAATTCTGAATTAAGTTTTCCGGCATTTTATTTTCATCTCCTTCACATTTTTTCTTCCCTTTATTTCATCAGTTTCGTTTATTTTTGGCGCCCACACATTACAATTCCATGCCATTAGATAAATCCATCAAAACAGTTTTGATCATAGGTTCCGGACCAATTGTTATCGGTCAGGCCTGTGAATTTGATTATTCGGGAAGCCAGGCTGCACGAAGTTTGCGGGAAGAAGGAATCAAAGTGATTTTGATAAACAGCAATCCTGCAACAATCATGACAGATCCAATGATGGCCGACAAAGTCTATTTGTTGCCATTAACGCCAGAAAGTATCGAGCAAATTATTGAAGAAACAAATGGTACTGAATTGCAGATTGATGCGGTATTAGCTACTATGGGCGGACAAACAGCCCTGAACCTCGCAAAAGAATCAGATGAAATGGGTATTTGGGAAAAAAATAATATTCGTTTGATTGGTGTAGATATTAAAGCGATAGACAAAGCCGAGGATCGTGAAAAATTCCGCGAATGGATGGTGGAAATGGGAATTCCGGTAGCGCCTGCAAAAATCGCCAATTCATTTTTAGAAGGAAAAGAAATTGCCCAGGAAATCGGATTCCCATTGGTTTTGCGTCCTTCATTTACATTGGGTGGTACAGGGGGAAGTATCGTTTTTCAAAAGGAAAAGCTCGACGAGGCACTGAATCGTGGCTTAACTGCTTCACCAATGCATGAAGTATTGGTAGAAAAAGCAATGATGGGATGGAAGGAGTTTGAACTCGAGCTTTTGCGTGATGACAATGATAATGTGGTTATTATTTGTACGGTCGAAAATGTCGACCCGATGGGCGTTCACACGGGCGACTCAATTACTGTAGCGCCTGCCATGACTTTGAGTGATACTGCCTATCAGAAAATGAGAAATACAGCCATTTCCATGATGAGAAATCTCGGAAATTTTGCCGGTGGCTGTAATGTGCAATTTGCATTAGAACCTCATACTGAAGACATTATTGCCATTGAAATAAATCCGCGGGTTAGCCGCTCATCGGCTCTGGCAAGTAAAGCGACGGGATATCCGATTGCCAAAATTGCCGCAAAACTTGCTGTTGGCTTTACCCTGGATGAATTAAAAAATCAAATTACAAAAACAACTTCTGCTTACTTCGAACCGGCGCTGGATTATGTGATTGTCAAAATTCCACGATGGAATTTTGACAAGTTCAAAGGCGCTGATGATACTTTGGGCTTTCAAATGAAATCGGTAGGCGAAGTAATGGGTATCGGAAGAAGTTTTGCAGAAGCAGTTCAAAAAGCATGTCAGAGTTTGGAAAATGAAGCAGTCGGTCTGGGATACTATGGAAAAAATTTGATGCGCGGTGAAGACATTGTTGAATACATTAAAACCCCGAAATGGGATCGTATTTTCAGGATAAAAGATGCGCTGATGTTGGGCGTAAGCGTAAAAAGAATTTGTGAATCAACGAATATTGACCGTTGGTTTATTTACCAGATCCAGAAGATATGTAACTGTGAAAAAGCAATTGCAGAAGTTACTTTAGAAACGCTTTCCGCGGAACTTTTAAAAGAAGCAAAGCAACTGGGTTTTGGGGATGAGCAAATAGCCAGGATCATGAAAGATGGAAGTACCGATGAAGATATTTATGAAAAAAGAAAAGCGTTGGGAATTACGCGCGTTTATAAAATGGTAGATACATGCAGCGCGGAGTTTGAAGCGAAGACGCCTTATTTTTATAGTACCTTTGAGTAGTAGTATTTTTTCTTCAAATCAATTTTATGATTACTATAGATAATAAAAATCTTCAGTTATCAGAAGAACAGGAAAAAGAAATCAGGCTGGAAATCGCTATTATGCTTTATGAAAAAGCAGATTATTCTTTTTATGTGGCCGCTAAATTTGCAGGAATGCCGTGGATGGATTTTGTACAAGAACTGGGAAAAAGGGAGATATCGATTTTTTCTGAAGAAGCGTTTTTAGATGATTTGGAAACGATAAAAAAATTTGGAAAATGATTGTGGTGAGCGACACTTCCTGCATTTCAAACTTATTAATTATAAATGAACTTGACTTATTGCGGAAAATTTACTCACAGATATTTATTCCTCCTGCTGTATATAACGAAATTTTAGCTTTAGAAAAAGGCGGTAAGGATTTGAATTATTTCAAATCACAGGAATGGATTATTTCGAAAACGGATTTTACTAAAAACATTTCATTATTACCTCCTAAAAATATAGATCCTGGTGAAGCTGAAGCTATTGACCTTGCAATTTACCTGAAAGCAGAGCGCCTTTTGATAGATGAAAGAAAGGGAAGTGTTCTTGCAAAAAAATTAGGAATTACAACAATAGGCTTATTGGGAATATTAAAAATCGCAAAAGAAAATCATCTTATTTTATCAGTTAAAAAATTACTAGACCAGTTAATTGAAAATAATTTTTGGATAAGTAATGAGCTATATCACATCGTTCTAAAATCAACTAATGAACTCTAACATTATCTACAACGAATCTATTCCTTCTGAAAAGAAGAAAATTATCGTGCTCGGCAGCGGACCGAACCGCATTGGCCAGGGAATTGAATTTGATTATTGCTGCGTACACGGATTAATGGCCATAAAGGAATGCGGCATGGAAGCGATCATGATCAATTGCAACCCGGAGACGGTTTCTACTGACTTTGACATTGCCGATAAATTGTATTTTGAACCCGTTTTCTGGGAACACATCTGGGAAATCATAGAACTGGAAAAACCTTATGGCGTTATCGTGCAACTTGGCGGTCAAACTGCCTTAAAACTTGCAAAAAAATTGCATGAAAAAGGAATTAGAATTATCGGTACATCATATGACAATATGGATATCGCTGAAGACCGCGGCCGCTTCAGTGACATGCTGAAAGAACTGGAAATACCTTACCCAAGATATGGAACAGCTCATGATGCGGACGAAGCAATTGAAATTGCGCATGAGGTAGGCTACCCGGTTTTGGTGCGTCCAAGTTACGTTTTGGGTGGCCAAAGAATGCGCATTGTATTAAACGATGAGGAATTGGAAAATGGCGTTTTGAGTTTATTAAAACATTTACCAGGAAATAAGATTTTAATTGATCAATTCCTTGATCGCTGCCAGGAAGCCGAAATTGATGCAATTTTTGATGGAGAAACTTTCCATGTAATGGGAGTGATGGAACATATAGAACCAGCCGGAATTCATAGCGGCGATAGCAATGCTGTTTTGCCACAGTTTAATTTGTCACCATTGATTGTGCAAAACATGGAGGAATATGCTGAAAAAATTGCACGCGCTTTGAATATAAAAGGCCTTATCAATATTCAGTTTGCCATTAAGGATGGCATCGTATATGTTATCGAGGCTAATCCTCGTGCATCCAGAACCACACCTTTTATTGCAAAGGCCTACCAGATTCCTTATCTGAACGTTGCAACGAAAGTGATGCTCGGAGAGGCGAAATTGAAAGATTTCACTTTTGAGAAAAAATTAAATGGTTTTGCCATTAAAGAACCTGTCTTTTCTTTTAATAAATTCCCGAATGTGAATAAACAACTTGGTCCCGAAATGAAAAGTACGGGCGAAGCAATTCGTTTTATAAAGGATTTGCGCGACCCTTATTTCAGGCAATTGTACAGAGAAAGAAGTATGCATTTGAGTAAATAGCAATCGAGAATTACCAGTTGCCGCAACAGGCCAATAAATAATAACGATTCTAATTTTCTTATTGTAAAAAATAAAAACTCCGGACGAAATTGCCGGAGTTTTTTTAATGTTATTTTATTTTGTGAAAACAAGTCGATTTATCACCGGACGACTTTTGGCCCGCTGAATTGATAAAAAATATCAAACTGAAATACGTTACTGTGAACTTTAGTAGTGTTGTCTTTATTAATGTTGCTGATTCCAAAATTATATCTTGCGTCAAAGCCAAGTCCGCTTGAAGTAAGATAACCTAGCCCAACGGGAATTGAAAACACCGCGCTTTTTAGATCGCTTTTGATGTCAGTTGAAGTGCTGCCTTGTTTTGCTTTTGCATTCATCAAAAATCCCACCTGTGGACCTGCTTCTATCCGGAAGCCATTGCCAAACATATATTGGAGCAATACGGGAACATTGATATAGCCAAGTTCGACTTTATTATCGCTGTTGGATTTGCTTTTGGCGCCTTCAGAGGAGTAATAAACTTCAGGTTCGATGGCCCAAAGTTCACTTGCTGTGTGTATGTGAGCAAGAAACCCTGCATTAAATCCAATTTTAGTTTGCATGTCCGAAACGGAGGGGCTATAATTTAATGAAGATGCATTAAGACCTCCTTTGATTCCGAAATGGGTTGATTGCGCTTTTGCCGTGTACATTAAAAATAACGTTGCAGCAAAAATGATTGTCTTTTTCATAAAGTTGATTTTTAATTAATAAAAAATTAATAATTATTGGCCATAAATCAAAAGCCATACCTCTTTTTTAAAATTCAGCAAACGTTTATCTTTGCAAATCGTTTTTTAGCCGCCTCTAACCAGGCCTGATTCATACTGTAAATGTCTCTGGAAACCCCGGCTGGAACCGAAAAGTTATGGCTCTATTACACAATCGTGTTTCTCAAAAAGAACTGAAAAAATTGTTGTTTGAGGAAAAGGAACCCCGCATTACCTTGTCATTTTATAAGTATGCATTTATAGAGAATCCCACTATTTTTCGTGATGAATTTTATAAAAATCTGAATGATTTAAAGGTTTTTGGTCGTATTTACGTGGCTGCGGAAGGAATTAATGCTCAAATGAGTATCCCGGAATCTGAATTTAACAATTTTAAGCAGTATTTAGAAAGTATTTCTTTTTTAAAAGATGTACGCTTAAATATGGCCATTGATGACGATGGTAAGAGTTTTTGGGTATTGAAAGTAAAAGTTCGTAATAAAATCGTAGCAGATGGAATTGATGATCCGGATTTTGATATGAGTAAAAAAGGGAAATATGTAGATGCATATTCTTTTAATAAGCTGACAGCAGATCCTGAAACTATTGTAGTAGACATGCGCAATCATTATGAATATGAAGTAGGACATTTTGAAAATGCAATAGAGGTCCCGTCGGAAACTTTCAGGCAGCAACTGCCAATGGCTGTAAATATGCTGCACGAGAAAAAAGATAAGAATATCATTATGTATTGCACAGGTGGTATTCGTTGTGAGAAAGCAAGTGCATATATGCTTCACAATGGATTCAAAAATGTGTATCACCTGGAAGGTGGGATTATTCAATACGCGAACAAAGTGAAAGAAGAGCATTTACCGAATAAATTCCTGGGAAAAAATTTCGTGTTTGACGGCAGGCTGGGGGAAAAGATCGGAGATGAAATAATCAGCCGATGCCATCAATGCGGAGCTCCTTGTGACACACACACAAACTGTGCAAATGAAGGTTGCCACCTTCTTTTCATTCAATGCGAAGCATGTGCTTCAAAATACGAAGGTTGCTGCTCTGAAGAGTGCCGTTCCATTAATCATTTACCCGAAGAAGAAAAAAAACAAAAGCGCAAAGGCATTAAAAACGATATAATGGTTTTTAATAAATCCAGGAAAAGAATGGATAGTTTAATGAAAAAAACACAATAAGTTCCATCATTCACAGTAAAGCAACTAATAAGTGAGATTGTTGTTTTACAGTCTCTTTACAATTTTTATCTGTTTAAAAGATTAATGTAAACGTCCGGCAAATTTGGATGCATTTAAAAGGAATGGCTTTTCAAATAACTATTCCCATCCACTTGCAAGTACATCCGCAATATGTACTGTTGTAATCGGCAGGTTTTTTTTGGATATAATGCCTTGTAAATGCATAAGGCAGCTCAGATCGGTAGAAATAATATGTGAGGCACCGGTATCTAAAGCATGATCGATTTTTTGATCAGCCATCGCATTGGAGATCGCATCAAATTTTACAGCAAACGTACCACCAAAGCCACAGCACGTTTCAGTTTCGGCCATTTCTATTAGCTGAAGCCCTTTCACTTTCTTCAATAAATTTCTAGGACCTTCTTTTATTTTACATTCACGCAATCCGGCGCAACTGTCATGATAAGTTGCTTTGGCATTTAAAGTAGCACCAAAATTTTCAATCTTTAAAATATTGGTGAGAAATTCCGTGAATTCAAAAATTCTAAGGGAAAGGCTCTTCACTAAATTATGCTGGGATGAATTCTCAAAAAGGCCGCTATAATAATTTCTCACAAAACCGACACAGGAAGCCGAGGGCGCCACAATATAATCAGGGGTGTCAAAGTCTTTTAGAAACTTTACGGCAACCTTTTTTGCTTCACTTTGAAATCCGGCATTAAAGGCAGGCTGCCCGCAACACGTTTGGTTTGTATTATATTCTACATCGCAACACGCTTTTTCAAGTACTTTAACCATATTAAATGCCGTTTGAGGATACAATTGGTCAACAAAACATGGTATAAATAACTGCACTTTCATTCTACAAAAAATGTAAATATTTTAGAAAAAGAAAAAATAAAAACGCTACCTCGAATACCTGAGTGTGATCATTTTTAAGGCGGTCAATGCTGCTTCTTCTCCCTTATTTCCATGGGCACCCCCGGTTCTTTCATCAGCCTGCTCCTGGTTATCTACCGTAAGCACTCCAAAAATAGTTGGAACCGGTAAAGTTAGATTTAATTGTACAATGCCATCTGTAATGGCTTTACATACATAATCGAAGTGTGGTGTACCACCGCGCAATACACATCCCAACGCGATAAATACCTGGGGTTTTTCAAATTTATTTTGATAAGTATCCCAAAAATTTTTAATGGTAAACGGAACTTCAAAAGCGCCGGGAACACTTATTATTTTATGGTTTCGCATTTCGTATTCTTCCAATACTTTTTTGCATCCGTCCAATAATTTATTCACAATTCCCGGATTCCACTGAGTATGTACAATAACAATACAGGCATCCTTCGGGAGAATGCCTGTATCGATGTCATAAAGATTTTGATTTACGATTGCCATTTTATTTCTCAAAATTATTCTGAAAAATCACCAAGGCGTGCGAGGTAGCGATCAATGTCAGCTGCTTTTTCAGTAAGCGGGTAATCGGTTTTTATTTTTTTGAAAAGATCAATTGCGTCTTTTGTTTTTCCGGTTGATTCTGCAAATAATGCGGCACGGAATAAAAATTCTGAAGAAGTATAATCGTCTTTGCTGTTCACATTTGCAGCTTTTTTGTAGTAATCCAAAGCATCGTCATTTTTATTCAGTTCTGCGCTCGCATCACCCATCATGCCAAGAGCGCGGCTTTTAATTTGCGTAGCGCCATTTGCATCAAAATCCTTGAGGTATTTGATCGATTTTTCAAATTGTCCGAGATGTAAATAACATGCGCCTGCATAATATTCACATAAGTTGGCAGCAGGCGTTCCCGAATATTGATTGATAATTCTTAACGCTCCCGGATTGATGCCATCGCCGTTTAAAACCTTTGTGGCAAGCATGATCTTTGCAGAATCCGTCGCGTTTGTGAACTCCGAAAAATACTTTTGCGTTACAAATACCACTTTATCCGCTTTTTCCTGTTCCGGCACTTTAAACATGTATTTGTAAATCAACCATGCTGCAACGATAAGGATAATTGCAGAGCCTATGTATGATATTGGTTTGCTATAATCTTCCCAAAAGCCGCGGGCTTTTTCCACTACATCTACTTCTTTTTTTTGTACTTTTTTGTCCGCCATTAAAATTGTTTTTCTGTAATTATTTAGTCTTGATACTTTTTACTTGAGTCCTGTTGCTTGCTACTGATTTGCTAATCCATAATGAAAGGATAATCATCTTCTGCATATACGTCTTTCAACACTTCGCTATCATCAGGATAAGGGCTTTCTTCTGCAAACTTCACTGATTCTTCTACCTGGTGTTTTACCCGGTCAGTTATTTGTTGAATTTCCTCATCCGTTACGCCAAAATCATCTTTCAATTTTGTCAATGTAGTTTCAACCGGATCCTGCAATTTGTATTCTTCCATTTCTTCTTTGCTACGATATTTTGCAGGATCACTCATGCTATGGCCTTTGTAACGATATGTTTTTATTTCCAAAAGAGTAGGGCCGCCTTGTTCCCGTGCTCTTTTCACGGCTCTTTCTACTGCTTCGTGTACCGTTTCAGGAACCATTCCGTCCACCTGGTCAGCCGGCATTTCATAAGCATCTGCGAGTTTATAAATATCCAATACATTGGAAGTGCGGGCAACAGAAGTTCCCATGGCGTAGTTGTTATTTTCGCAAATAAAAACCACCGGAAGTTTCCAAAGCATAGCAAGATTAAACGTTTCGTGCAATATTCCCTGGCGGGCAGCGCCATCACCGAAGAAACAAAGAACCACGTTATCAGTTCCTTTATATTTTTCTGCAAACGCAAGTCCGGCACCTGTTCCGATCTGAGCACCTACAATTCCATGGCCGCCAAAAAATTTGTGTTTTACTCCGAAGAAGTGCATACTGCCGCCTTTTCCTTTGCTGCAACCTGTTGCTTTTGCATATAACTCGGCCATACACTCATTTGGCGTAACACCTTTTGCAATCGCTAAACCATGATCGCGGTATGCGGTTATAAAAATGTCATCATCATTGGTAGCAGTCATGCACCCGGCCGCTATTGCTTCCTGCCCGATATACAAGTGGCAAAATCCACGGATTTTTTGCATTCCATACATTTGGCCTGCTTTTTCTTCAAAGCGGCGAAGTAGGAGCATTAGCTCGTACCAGTATAAATAAGTTTCTTTAGAAAACTTTGTAGCCAAGATTTTAAAATTTTAGGCCGCAAAGATAGGATAAAAAGAAAATAAATTTTAGTGAAAAAACAATTAAGAATAGAACTGAAGTCTTAGCTGCGTTTGGGTAGAAATCCATTTATCGAAATTGTCCGCGGTGCTCAACAAACCAATAAATAACCGCTTTTTCTATTTTCTTTTAAGCAAACTTCTTTAAGTCCATCTAACCTTTTTAAACCTATCTAAACTTCTTCGATCACTAAACTCTTCTAAACCTAACCGTCAAACCCCTATTTTTGTTTGCAAAAAATTCTAACAGAAATTCTTTTATGGTAAACAGAAAAGTATTAACGCTTGATGAATTCACGATCCGCGAAATGCGCGCTTTTCCGAAAGCAACGGGTGAACTGGCTGGGCTTTTAAGAGATATCGGTCTTGCTGCCAAACGCGTAAATGTGGAAGTGAATAAAGCAGGCCTTGTAGATATTCTTGGTGAAACAGGAGATGTAAATGTGCAGGGAGAAGAGGTGAAATTGCTGGATGTATTTGCGAATGACCAATTCACACGTGTGCTGAGGCATGGTATCAGTTGCGCTGGTATTGCCAGTGAAGAATTGGATGATTTTGTCATTTTTGATAATGAAATCAGCAGAAATTCTAAATATATCTGCATGTACGATCCGCTGGACGGCAGCAGCAATATTGATGTGAATGTTTCTATCGGTACGATTTTCAGCGTTTATCGAAGAGTAACAGAAATAGGAACTCCTGTTACCAAAAAAGATTTTCTTCAGGCAGGGAACCGGCAGGTAGCAGCAGGTTACATTATTTATGGCTCATCAACTATTTTGGTATATGCTACAAAAAGAGGTGTGAACGGATTTACCTTAGATCAGTCAATTGGTGAATTTTGCCTGAGTCACCCTAATATAAAATGCCCGGAAAATGGAAAAATGTATTCAGTAAATCATGGAAATTATTACAGCTTTTCTGAAGAAATAAAGAAATATATTGAATGCTGCCAGAGAAAAAATAAAACAAACGGCGGCCCCTACACACAAAGATACATTGGCAGCATGGTGAGCGATGTACATCGGAATTTGATTCGGGGTGGAATATTTTTATATCCCGGAACCAAAGAAAAACCAAAGGGAAAACTTCGGTTGCTGTACGAATGCAATCCGCTGGCTTACATGGTTGAAGCAGCCGGAGGAAAAGCGACTGACGGCACACAAAGAATTCTTGACAAAGTGCCTACAGAATTGCATGAACGAACGCCGTTTTTTATCGGCAGTTTAAATATGATGGAAGAACTTGAAGGTTATTTGTTAAAGGTTGAAAGTTAGAAATAGGTTTCATTTAGGGCTTTCACAGCTGTTTGCTAGTAACCAAATAGGTTTTTCAGCCTTGACAGGAACAAAAACTCTATCAGAAGTAGACAAGACAGGTTTGAAGGTATCGGTTTTACCTTCAACTTTAATAAAATCAGTAAACCAATAATTTATTCAGTTGAAAAATGAAAACAATCATTTCAGTAAAAGATCTTAAAAAGAATTATGGCAAATTTGAAGCGGTAAAAGGAATTTCATTTGACGTATTTGAAGGTGAAATATTTGGATTACTTGGACCAAACGGCGCGGGGAAATCCACAACTCTTGAGATAATAGAAACGCTTCGTGATAAAACTTCCGGCAAAATAATCGTTGATGGATTAGATCTGGACAGGGATGCGGCCCAGATAAAAAAAATTATCGGGGTGCAATTACAGACTTCCGGTTTTTATCCGGGATTGAACTTATTAGAACTGATCAATCTTTTTTGTGGATTGTATAATACGAAAACAGATTCTACCAAACTCCTTGAAATGGTAAATCTTAAAGACAAAGCAAAAAATAAATACAAGGAAATGAGTGGCGGCCAGAAACAACGATTTTCAATTGCCACTACATTGATCAATAAACCCAAGATTATTTTTCTTGATGAACCAACAACAGGTCTCGATCCTCAGGCACGGCGCAACCTTTGGGAATTAATTCAGCGCATCAGGAAGGAAGGGACAACCGTAATTATTACCACACATTATATGGATGAAGCAGAATATTTGTGTGATCGGGTTGCGATTATGGATGAAGGAAAGATCATCGCCCTGCAGTCGCCTGATAAATTAATTGATGACCTCGTCGCTTCTGGTTTTGAAAGGCCAAAAGAAACAAAATCGGCAAATTTGGAAGATGTTTTTATCAACCTTACCGGTAAAGATTTCAGAGAAGATTAAAGTATATTTGCCCGCTAAAAATTTAAATAAACCCTAATCAAAAATAAATGAAAACTATTTTTCTCATTCTTCTTCTGCCCTTCTCAGTTTCTTTCGGACAGACAAAAAAACCGGTCACGAAAACAAAGTCAACGACAGCCAAACCAACAGCAGCAATGAGTTCGACCGACAGCCTCAGTTATTCCATCGGCGTTCAGGTTGCTGAATATTATAAAACAATGGGTGTTGAAAAAATAAACACCGATTATGTAGCAAAAGCGTTTCACGACGTTTTAAACAATAAACCATTAACCATTTCAGAAGACGAATGCAGTATGAACATACAACAAAAATTACAGCAGTTTATGGCTAACAAAATAAGCGCGGTAAAAGAAGCCGGAATTAAATTTTTAGAAGAAAATAAAAAACGTGCGGGTGTTGTTACTTTGCCAGATGGGCTTCAGTATGAAGTGATTACAAAAGGCACGGGGCCAATTCCAAAGGCAACGGATACCGTTCAGGCAAATTATATCGGCACATTGATTAACGGTGAGGAATTTGATAATTCGTATAAAAGAGGGCAGCCTCTTACCATTCCTGTTTCCGGCGTCATCCGTGGATGGACAGAAGCACTCGAATTAATGCCTGTGGGGAGCAAATGGAAATTATTTGTTCCATCAGATTTGGGTTATGGCGACAGAGGTGCAGGAAGTGCTATTCCTGGTGGCTCTGCATTAATTTTTGAAATAGAGTTATTAAATATTGTGAACAAATAAATCATTTCTTTATGGCGCAGGACGAAGATTTTCGCTATCCTATCGGAAAAGAAGATCAACAGGAGGAATTTGAACGTCCCTTCAATGAGCGACTGAAAAGATCATTGATAGGTGAGATAAAAATGCTTCCTTCAAATCTTGAATACGCCATTCAGAACCTGGACGAAGCACAATTGCAAGCTCCTTATCGTCCTGGCGGCTGGACAATTCATCAGTTGGTTCATCACGTCGCGGATAGCCACATTAATGCCTATGTTCGTTTCAAACTTGGCTTAACAGAAGAAAATCCTGTTATAAAACCATATGATCAGGATGCCTGGGCAAAATTACCTGACACACAAAAGCTACCGGTAAACATTTCCATCACGCTTCTTCATGCTTTACATGCGCGGTGGTGCCAATGCATGGAAGAAAGGACTGAGGCCGAATGGCAACGAACCATTTACCATCCTGAAAGAAAAATAGAACTTTCACTATGGGAGCTTTTAAAATCTTATGCTTGGCATGGAAAACACCATACAGCCCAGATTTTAAGATTGAGAGAAAGAATGAATTGGAAATAACCATCGTTTAAAAATAGAAATTTATATTATTTGTTCCTTCACTGAAAGAATTTAGTTCCAGTAATCAACAAATAATGGTTGTTCTCTCATTGAAATAGCCAACGCAAAAGTGAACGTTAAAAATAATACCGGGTGTGATTTCGCAATTTCATTGTTTTATATTGCATTTCATTTTGAATAAAAAACTGATTGTAAAAATTCTACGCCTGTATTTTTTGTTTCAGGTTTTTGGCGCCGCAACTGTGTCGGGTCAGGTAGTGATTTCCGGAAATGTCTATGATTCTTCTAAGTTATACGCAATCCCTTACGTTACGGTTCAAAGCACCTCCGGAGCAACTACGATGACGGATTCGACCGGAGCTTATCACATTTATACAGCGGAAACCGATTCGCTCAGCTTTTTTTATAATGGAAAATCAACGATCAAATTTCCCGTAAAATCCATTTCTAATTATACTGATTTTGATATTTCTCTTCGTGTAAAAGTAAAGGACAAAGAGAAGTATAAATTATTGAATCCTGTTACTGTTTTTACGAATTCGTACCAAAAAGATTCTTTGGAAAACAGGCAGGAATATGCAAAAATCTTTGGTGAGGAAAAACCGGGAATTCATTCTACCTATGACCCCGGAGGCGCTGCCGGTCTTGATCTGGACGCGCTTATCGGCATGTTTCAGTTCAGGAAAAACAAGCAACAACTCGCTTTCAGAAACCGGTTATTGCAAGACGAACAGGAACAGTACGTTGATTATCGGTTTTCACCGAAAACAATATCGAGAATTACCGGTCTTAGAGGAGACACACTGGAGAAATATAGAAAAATATACCGGCCCACTTATTTTTTTGTTGTAAACAGCTCGCTGGCTGAATTTTACCAGTATATATTAAACACTTCCTACGCTTTCAGGAAACAGGAAGGAATCCAATAAATCGATTTTCCTTTTCAAGGCTTTATACATTCAGGAAATTATTTTTTTTTGAAAAAAAAGAAACGTTCCTTTGGGGATAAAATAACGTCCCATTAACAAAATGAATAACTTTATCAAAATTACACTTTCATGAAAAAACTCTACTTGCTTGCTTTTATTTCTTTTATTTTTTCGAATTTATCTGCTCAATCTCCCGGTTGTACTACCAATGTTTCTCCGGTAAATCAATCAACGGACGTGAGCCCCATTCCTTACGTCACTTTTAAATGGAATCCTGTGCCTGGCGCAGTTTCCTACGATGTATATGTAAGTACTAAAATTCCGCCAAAACAATTGGTTGGCACTGCAGTTACCGACTCTTTTAATTTTAATGGTGCAGATTACAGCTCCGTTTATTACTGGTATGTAGTGCCTAAAAATGCAGCCGGTGCAGCAATCGGTTGCAGCTCATCCGCCACTTCTTTCGTTACAAGCTCGCCTCCTCCTCCGCCATCAAATGATGATTGTTACGGAGCAAAAGATCTATCATCTTCAATAGACAATGGTACAACTGTTGGCGCTACACAATCATTTCCAGCCACTTCATGCGGGGGTTATGTCGGTACGGCTGATGATGATGTCTGGTATCAGTTTACCGCTCTCACAACCGGGTCAGTTATCGTGACTATGAATGGTAGCGGCACTTTTGACGGAGTAGTGCAGGTTTATAGAGGCGATTGTGCCAACCTGATTAATCTTCAATGCATGGATACTTCCCAGGCAGGTGGAAGGGAACAGCTTACCATTAATGCTGTCGCCGGAACAAGTTATAAAATTCGCATCTATAGTTTTGGCAATCAACTAACAGAACGCGGGAATTTTACGATTTCTGCAAGCGGCTCCCCGCTTCCGATTTCTCTTCTCAGCTTCAAAGGAGAACATTCCGGCAATCAGAATATTCTCAGTTGGGCAACAGCGAACGAATTGAATAATTCAGGTTTTGAAGTGCAATACTCTTTTAACAGGAGTGATTTTAGAAAACTAGGTTTTGTCAGTTCAAAAGCAGCAAACGGGAATAGCAGTGCTGTTTTAAATTATCAGTATGTGGATAATAAAGCGCCGGGAGGAAATGTTTATTACCGGTTGATGCAGATTGACAAGGATGGCCGTTCGAGTTATTCTAACGTGATCTTAATTAAAGGTGAAAAAATAAACAACCTTACCTTAAATATGATCTATCCGAACCCGGCAAAAAATACATTAAACTTAGTGATTTCATCACCTGAAAATAACAACATCAGTATCATGATTACTGACCTCGCGGGAAAGAAAGTGTATCAGCAGGGCTACTCAATCATGAATGGTGGAAACAATTTGGATGTTGATATTGCAAAATTACCAGCAGGCACTTATTTCCTAAAAGCAGTTTGCAATAATGGTTGTACGACGGCGGTAAGTAAATTTGTAAAAGAATAATTTTAATAACTGAATGTTGTGTGGTGAAAATTCATTTCAATTTTTTCACCACACAACATTTTCAATTTATGTATTTCCTTCATTATTTTCATTTCTGATTTAATAAATCGGTTTTTTCTTATTACAGAGAAAACGAAAAGTGTATTTAAATAATTTAATTAATAAAAATGAAAGCTCCTCTGTTCTTTTCTGTTGTTTTGATGCTTGCCATTTCTGCAAATTCACAATCCTACAAAAAGATTCACGCAGATGCGATTGTTTGTGATACACATAATGACATCATCAGTTCGTGTATTGAGCGCGGCTATCGTTTTGACGAGGACCTGACCGGGAAAACGCATAGCGATCTGAACCGGATGTTCCGCGGAGGTTTGGACGTGCAGGTGTTTTCTATTTTTTGTGATGGAAAACAAAAAGATCCCTATCAGTTTGCAAATCGTGAAATAGATACTTTATACGCGTGGGTAAAAAGAAATCCGTCAAAGATGATGATCGTCACCAATCCAAAAGAATTGTACCAGGCAGTAAAAGAGCATAAACTGGCTTCGATGATGGGTGTTGAAGGAGGCCATATGATAGAAGATGATATGAACAAATTAGACCGCTTGTATAACCGCGGCGTTCGTTACATGACCTTGACCTGGAACAATAATAATTCGTGGGCCACAAGTGCAGAGTATGAGTCCGGAAATCAGAAAACAAATGGCCAAATAGATACGACATCACAGAAAAAAGGACTGAGCGACTTTGGGAAACAAGTTGTAAAAAGGATGAACGAATTAGGCATGATGGTAGATCTAAGCCATGTTGGCGATCAAACCTTTTGGGATGCGATCAAAATATCCACAAAGCCGATACTTGTTTCGCACAGCGATTGTTATGCACTTTGCCCGGCTTTTAGAAATTTAAAAGATGACATGATAAAAGCCGTTGCTAAAAACGGCGGCGTCATTGATTTAAATTTTTATCCTGCATTTCTCGACAGTACTGTTTCGGCCAAACAAAAAGCATATTATCAAAAACACAGGGCTGAGAAAAAAGAGTTGATCGCATCCGGCAAAAAGGATTTTGAAGCCGATGATATTATTGCAAAAAAATATCCTGAGGAAATTGCTGAAATGCAGGCGCCGTTTTCTCTTTTATTCGATCACATGGAGCATATTATTAAACTTGTGGGAGTTGATTATGTAGGGCTTGGCGGCGATTTTGATGGAATTTCCATCACTCCTAAAGTGTTGACAGACGTAACGAAATACCCGGAAATTACCAAAGAACTGGTAAAGCGCGGCTATTCGAAAACAGATATTGACAAGATATTAGGCGGTAATTTTATCAGGGTTTTTGAAGCCAACCAAAAAGGTAAATACTGATCGTTTTTCACAATAAAGCATTGGCACGGCGCAGTGCTTCCATGCCCTTCTTGCTTTTGTAATACCTTCAGCAAGTCAACAAATAAGCTGATTTTTTATTTCCCTTTGTTCCAAACTTTAACTACCAGATTCGCACCCTCGAACTGTCGGGTATATACATTTTATCACCCGGTTTTACTTCAAAGGTTTTATAGAATTCGTCAATATCACTGAAAGGGCCGTTCACCCTGAATTTTGCCGGTGCATGTACGTCTGTCATGATCCGGTTTCTCAATAATTCCGGCCGTATTTCATACAACCAGCTCAAAGCATATCCCATAAAAAAACGTTGCATGGGCGTAAGTCCGGCGATCATCTTATTTTCTTTAAAAGCATCCGATTTTTTGAAAGCATCAATGCCAATTTCTAATCCGCCGAGGTCTGCTATATTTTCTCCCTGTGTTGCTCTTCCATTAATATGTACGCCCGGTAATGGTTCATAATTATTAAACTGGTTAATAATTACCTGGGCTCTTTTTGCAAATTCTGCTGAATCTTTTTTTGTCCACCAGTTGTGCAAATTTCCCTGTGCATCATAAAGCCTTCCCTGGTCGTCAAATCCATGGGTAATTTCATGGCCGATATAACTGGCGCCTACATAGCCATACATGGTTGCATCATCCAGTTCATCATCTGCATATCCCGGAACAATAAACGCGGCTGCGGGAAAAACAATTTCATTATTTGCCGGATTATAGTAGGCATTATATGTTTGCGGATACATTTGCCATTCGTCGCGGTCGACCGGTTTTCCGAGTTTATTCATTTCAAAATTGTGCCACCAGGTTCCGGCATTGATCAAATTTTGCACATAACTTTCTTTGCTGATCTCCATCGCCGAAAAATCTTTCCACTTATCAGGATAACCGATTTTCTTCTTGATCGCTTCTAATTTTACAATCGCTTTTTGTTTCGTGCTGTCACTCATCCAGGTAAGTTTCTGTATTCTGTCTTTGTAGGAAGAACGAATTTCTTCCAGCATTTTTTCATACCGTTTTTTGGCAGTAGTGTCAAAATACTTTTTTACATAAAGCTGTCCAAGCAATTCACCCATCGCACCCTGTTCCGCCTGAACGACTCTTTTCCATCTTGGTTTTCTTTCTTTAGCTCCGCTAAATAACTGACCGTATTGAAATGCTTCCAATCCGTAGTTTTCAGGCAATGCGTTTGAAAAGGAATTGACCAATCTGTATGTCAGGTAATCTTTCAGATCATTGATCGATGTTGATTTTAAAGTAGCATCTAATGACTTAAAAAATTCGGGCTGCCCAACGATTACAGAATCAATTTTTGTAACGCCAATATTTTTCAGGAATTTTTCCCAATCAATGGAAGAAGAAAGCTTTTTAAGATCAGTAATTGCCATTTTATGATAATTTGCATAGGGGTCGCGCAAATCGGCAAGAGTGCGTGAAACCTTTGCCAGCTTCGTTTCCAGGGCCATTATATTTTCAGCAGATTTCAAGGCAGCTGCCGAATCTTTTCCCTGGAATTCTAAAATTTTGGCAACATGTTGAACGTAAGCCTTCCGGATATTTGTAGTAGAAGAATCTTTATTGAAATAATAATCACGCTCAGGCAAACCAAGGCCTCCCTGGTATAATTTAAAGCTCATCACATCACTTTCCTTATCATCCTGATCTACGCCGCTTCTGAATAATGCGCTCTCACCAATTTTATCGAAATCAGCAACTACATTGATAAAAGAAGGAATATCATTTATAGAATTTATTTGATCGAAATAAGGTTGCAGATATTTTGTTCCCTGTTTTTCAATCGCGGCACTGTCCATCGCGGCAGTCCAGAAGTCGCCAATCTTTTGAGAAGCCGAACCTTTTGCCGCGTTTTCTTTTGCCGCGTCTTCGCATATTTCATGAATCCGTTGCTCATTTTCGTTATTTACCAGGTAGCCAATTCCCCAGGAACTTTCCTCAGGAGGAATGGGATTGTTTTTGATCCATTTGCCATTTGCATACATAAAGAAGTCATCACCCGGATTGTAGGAGGAATCAATGTTTGCAGCAAAAAGATCCGCTTTCGTTTCCGTGGTTTTGCTTTTACAAGAAAAAAATAACAGAACAATCAAGCAGTAAAGAATTGTTTTTTTCATTTTATAAAATTGAAGTGTAAATGTAATGATACATGAATGAATCTAATTCTTGTTTAAAAAATTGGAAAAAAATAAGTGGTACTTTGATGGATGAATGTATTCTGTTTTTCGAAATCTTTTACATTTACAAGATTCACTTTTTCTTTCTGAAATCTATTTTAATGAAATTTATATTCTTCTTTTTACTTCCGTTCCAGCTTTTCGCACAAAATTTTTCTGAAAAGGAAATTGCTTCCTGGAAACAGCAAGCAAAAAACATCACCATTATCCGTGATAATTTTGGAATTCCCCACGTTTATGGCAAAACGGATGCTGACGTAGCTTTTGGCCTGTTGTACGCACAATGCGAAGACGATTTTCCAAGAGTGGAAATGAACTATATTGAAAAGCTTGGAAGGCTTGCAGAAGTAAACGGCGAAGAAGATTTGTACAATGATCTGTTGGTACGGTTGGTCATCGATTCTTCTGATGCGATCAAAGATTACAATAATGCTCCGGTTTGGTTAAAGAAACTTTGCAATGCTTATGCAGATGGAATCAATTATTATTTATACAAACATCCGGTGGTGAAACCGGCTTTATTAAAAAGTTTTCAACCCTGGTATCCGATGCTCTGGACCGATGGCAGTATCGGTGCAATTAGTACTGCAGGAGTGAGTGTAGGAGAATTAAAAAATTTTTATTCGGAAGAAAATGAACCGGTAGCGAGAATAGAAAATGTGGAAGAAAAAGTAACCGGATCGAATGGCTTTGCCTTTGCGCCAACAATTACCAAATCGCATCATGCGATCTTGTATATCAATCCACACGTTACTTTTTATTTTCGACCGGAAGTGCATGTGGTGAGCGATGAAGGATTGAACGCTTATGGCGCTGTTACCTGGGGACAGTTTTTCGTGTACCAGGGTTTTAATGAACACTGCGGATGGATGCATACATCAAGCTACGCCGATGTTTCAGACGCTTATATCGAAAAGATAACTTCAAAAAATGGGCAGCTTTTTTACCGATATAATCGAGAAGATAAACCTGTTATCCATAAAAAGATCGTGCTGAATTATCGTGAAGGAGATTCAATCAAAACAAAAATAATCGATGCATTATTTACAGGACATGGGCCGATCATGGCCAAAAGAAACGGTGCCTACATCAGTGTGAAATCACACAACAGGGATATCAAAGGTTTGATCCAAAGTTGGGAAAGAACGAAGGCAAAAAGTTTCGCTGATTATAAAAAAGTGATGGATCTTTTGGCTAATACTTCTAACAATACTGTGTATGCCGATGCAGAGGGAAATATTGCTTACTGGCATGGAAATTTTATTCCAAAAAGAAACCCAAAATATGACTGGTCAAAGCCGGTAGATGGCACTACATCAGCAACCGAATGGCAAGGATTGACCCCGGTAAATAAAAGCATTCATATTTACAATCCACCAAATGGCTGGATAGAAAACTGTAATTCAACTCCGTTTACTGCTGCCGGAAAATACAGCCCAAAGAAAAATGATTACCCGGCTTATATGGCACCCGACGGGCAAAATTTTCGTGCAATTAATGCGGTTAGAATTTTACCAAAAGAAAAGTCTTATACCATTGATAAAGTGATTGATAAAGGCTATGACACTTACCTTGCTGCATTTGAAATTTTGGTTCCTGCATTGATTAAATCGTTCGATCAGATTTCAAAAAAAGATTCTTTGTATGCTCAATTAATTGACCCAATTATTGTTTTAAAAAAATGGGATTACCGCTGCGGTGAAAATTCTGTGGCAACAACGCTTGCAGTGAATTGGGGCCAAAGAATATTAAGGGCGATTTACAGCGTTAATATTCCTGAAGAAAAGGAGGATGACCAGGTAACCAAAACACAGAAATTTGCTGCAACTGCCTCTCAGGAAGAATTGTTACAACCATTTTTATCAACCATAAAATATCTTGAAAATACTTTTGGAAAATGGGACATTGCGTGGGGAGAAATCAATCGGTTTCAAAGAATATCCGGCGCGATAGACAATCATTTTGATGACGATTCAGCAAGCATTCCTGTCGGCTTTGTTTCTTCCACCTGGGGAATGATCCCATCTTACAGCAGCCGCGTTTTTTCCGGAACTAAAAAAAGATATGGCGTAAATGGAAACAGCTTCATTTGTGCAGTTGAATTTGGAAAAAAAATAAAAGCAAAATCTTTATTGGCGGGAGGCGAAAGCGGCCATCCGGATTCAAAACATTTCTTTGACCAGGGATATATGTATTCAAAAGGGGTTTTTAAAGACGTTTTATTTTACAAAGAGAATGTAATGAAGCATGTGGAAAGAAAGTATCATCCGGGAGAATAGGAATCGGTGTTAAATGTTCTTTCGCCGCAAATGTTCTAACCGCCGTATCCTGCAATTACATTTATCGTTAGCGCGATCATGATTGTATTAAAACCAAAGGAAAGAAGGCTATGCCATAAAGCAAGTTTTCGAAACCTTTTTGAGGTGATATTCACATCCGATACCTGGAAGGTCATCCCGAGAACAAAAGAAAAATAAGCAAAGTCAATATATTCCGGGGTTGCATCATCAGGAAATGATAAACCACCGCGGTATTTATCAGGTGTTGAAGCATGGTCACCATAATAAATGTGTGCATAGCGAAGCGTAAAAATGGTGTGAATTAAAAACCACGAAAAAATCATTCCGGCGATAGCAATTGGCAGCCTCCATGAATGGGTTTCATGACCACTATGTTTAACCACCAATAATAACAATACCGCAAGGAATGAAGCGATCGTTGACACCAGCACAAGTATAAAAATTATCGAAGCGGCCTGGTCCTGAACCCTTGCCTGCTCGCGGATCTGTTTGGATTTGGTTATTAAAAAGGTAACCCAGCTCATTACGATCATACAAAGGCTAAAAGTATCCCAACCTATCATTACATGAGTAAGAAGATCAATGTTTTTTATCTCAACAATAAAATAAACGGCTACTGCAATAGCAAGGCAAATAAAAAGTTTTTGAAATGAATTGATCCGGTCAAAGATTGGAAATTTCCACTTTTGAGGTATTTTTTTTGATTCCATGTTTATAGATTAGTTGTTCAAATGTAGAGCAATAAAGAATCGTTTTCTTTAAAAAAAGCACTTGACGGTATTAATTTTGACACAAAAGTGCGATTGAATAAAATTAAAGGTTTTCAGGTTTCAATGAGTGTAACAGTATCAAATGTTCACGTATTTCAGTTTTTTTTACTGCTTTTTAAATAGCATTTAGCAAAGCAAGAAATAACTGCGTTTCCTGTTTTAAGCTATTACCTTTAAAATATACAGGAATGGTAATTTAGCAATTGTATTGAAATAGTACCTTCACCATTATTTTATTTTATTTTCAGATTCATTTGTAAATTTTAAATGAAAACATGCAATTAAAAGATTCTCTTTCGCTCGCTTTTCGTACGGTAAAAAGTAACAAACTGCGTACAGGTATCACAGTTGCAATCATCGCTTTTGGTATCATGGCGCTTATAGGAATCATTACTGCAATTGCATCAATGAATCAAAGCCTTTCTGAAAGTTTTGCTACCATGGGCGCTAATTCATTCAGCATCCGTTACCGCGATATTAATATAAGAATAGGAGGCGGCAGGGAAGTGAAGAAAACCAGTACCGGCGCATTACGCGCAAAAAAATCGAACGAAAGAAAAATCATTACTTACCAGGAAGCGCGGCTTTTTAAGGAGCGGTATAATTTTCCGGCAAGAGTAAGTATTTCATTAAGCGGTCCGCAGAGTATTATTGTAAGCAATGAAAAGATAAAAACAAATCCGAATATTTCTATCAGCGGAGGTGATGAAAATTACCTGATTCAAAACGGATATACCCTGGCCGGAGGAAGGAATTTTAATAAACTGGATGTCGAAACCGGAAGAAATATTTGCATTCTTGGTAATAGTGTTGCACAAAAATTATACGGCGATAATACGCTTCGCGCTTTGGATCAGACGATCAAAGCTGATGGCATCAAATACCGAGTGATTGGGGTTTTAAAAGATAAAGGCTCCAGCGCTTTTTTTAACGCAGATAATATTGTGCTAACCACTTACAACAATATTCGTCGTCTTTTCCCCACTGATGGAACATCTTATAATATTGGCGTCATGGTAAATAACATCAATGAAATGGATGCCGCGATATCAGAAGCAAAAGGCACATTCCGGCCAATAAGAAAACTGGCTATTGATGAAGAAAATAACTTTTACATTAATAAAAGTGATAGCATCGCAGAAGTTTTTAAAAGCAGCCTCGGCACGATTACTACTGCTGCCGCTTTTATCGGGTTGATTACTTTATTTGGGGCGGCTATCGGCTTAATGAACATCATGCTGGTAGCTGTAAACGAGCGTACACGTGAAATTGGTTTAATAAAAGCGATTGGCGGCAAAAGTAAAAGCATACGCGCGCAGTTTCTGTTTGAATCCATTTTTATCAGCCTGATCGGTGCTGTGTTGGGAATTATCCTTGGCGTAATCGTCGGAAATGTGGTAGGGATATTTCTCCATACCGGCTTCGTAGTTCCTTGGATTTGGGTTTTGATTGGCATCGTTGTATGTTCTGCCGTGGGGCTTTTCGCAGGCTTGTACCCGGCAGTAAAGGCAGCAAAATTAGACCCGATTGTAGCTCTTCGCTATGAGTAATTCTTTTCGTTCAAAACAAGCTGTAAAAAATTACTTTGATATGACTCAGGTATCAACAGTTTGAAAAACGTTTTAATTCTTAATTCACCTACTATTCTTTTTATTTTATTTTAAAAGAATCAAGATTTTCTCTGACAAAAATCATTGGTTTTCTTTCAATTTTAATCTACTTATTTCTCAATTATTTTTTATCAGTTCATTAACTTTCAAATATTTTATTAACTTGTGCCCACAATAAAATATTTTTATAAGAAATAGGAATTTTAATTTTTTTTTTCGTTACACTTGCATTATCAAATTCTACTTAACCAAATCAATAAACCTAAACATTTAAAAACTAAACAAACATGGCAGATTTAAAGACTCCTGTAAACGCTACTGTAAACGCCACCACTTCAGTACAGGCCAAAAAATCGAATAACATCATATCTTTATTAGCACCAATTATTTGTGTGGTAGCCGGTTATCTTATCTGGCGTTTTGTGATAGGGGCAGACAGTAATTTTACAACGCCTGATCCAAATGGTGGTTTTTGGCCAAACCAATTAGGTCCAAAAGGTGATTTCCCAAGGATGTATGAAGGAGGAATTATTGTGCCAATTTTGATTGGTTGCTTCCTCATCGTATTAACCTTTGTAATTGAAAGGGCTTTAACAGTTTCCAAAGCTTCAGGTAAAGCATCTAATGCTGAGTTTATCAGAAAAGTTCAATTTTTCCTTGCTGATAAAAAAATAGATGCTGCTATTGCAGAATGTGACAAACAAAAGGGTTCAGTAGGTAATGTAATGAAAGCTGGTTTGCGCAAATACAAGCAGATGATCACTGATACTGAATTGGATACTGAACAAAAAGTCCTTGCTATTCAAAAAGAAATTGAAGAAGCAACAGCTCTTGAATTACCAATGCTTGAAAAAAACCTGGTATTCCTTTCAACACTTGCGTCCGTGTCTACATTGATCGGGTTGTTGGGAACGGTTGTTGGTATGATTCGTGCATTTGGCGCTTTAGGTGAATCTGGTGGTGGAGATGCAGCACGTACTTTATCAATTGGTATCGCAGAAGCATTGTACAATACTGCCCTCGGAATTGGAACTTCTGCCTTTGCAATCATTACATACAACATTTTCACTACAAAAATTGACGCCATCACCTATGGTATCGATGAATCAGGTTTCACTTTGACACAAAGTTTTGCTTCTTTATACAAATAATTTTGTGGAATTTTTTGAATCGTGAATCTAATTACTATTAAAACAAACAACTAATGGCAAGAGCTAAAATAAAACGAGGTAGTACCAGTGTGGATATGACGCCCATGTGTGATGTTGCCTTTCTTTTGTTAACATTTTTTATCCTTGCGGCGCAGTTTAAGCCCCAGGAAGCAGTGGAGGTAGTAACGCCGAGCTCAGTTTCTAATAAAGTAGCACCGGAAAAGGATTTTCTGAACGTAACAATAAGTAAAGATAACAAGGTGTACCTCAACATGGATCCTAAAATCAAGGCTGATGTACTGGATGAATTAGGAAAAGAACGCAACATGAGTTTTTCAGCGCAGGATAAAAAGAATTTTGAAAATGCTGATTTTATTGCTGTTCCTTTCAGCCAGTTAAAGCAGTTTCTTGCCCTTACTCCTGAACAGGTTAAATCTTCTATTCGTTCTTTGCCTGGCATACCGGTTGACAGTACTAATAATGAATTAAAAGCGTGGATATCTGCTGCGATCAATGCCAGGATGGGAGAGCAGTTAAATTTCCTGATCAAAGGGGATGATGCGGTAAAATACCCTACTTTCAAAGCGGTAATTGATGCGTTTAAAGCGAATGATCAGTACAAGTATAACCTGGTAACGAATTCAAAACAGGTGCCGGAAGGAAGCGAATTGTATAAAAAGAATTTGATGAACCAACGGACCGGGAAGAATGAGTAATAGTGAAAATAGACGGTAACCGTTGTAAATAAGATTATTAAAATAAAAAAATTATTATTATGGCAGAGATGGAAGTAAAGGAGAGTGGCAAAAAGGGGCCCGGTGTCAAGAAAAGTAAGAAACATTCTACCCGTGTGGACCTTACTCCGATGGTTGATCTTGGCTTTTTGCTGATCACATTTTTCATTTTCACTACAACAGTTCAGCAGCCAACGGCTATGAACCTTAATATGCCAAAGGATACAAAAGATCCCAACCTGGATATGAAAGTGAAAAACTCAGGCTCGCTTACTTTGATGCTTGGAAAAGGAAACGTGATCTATTATTATTACGGAGACGATCCTACAAAAATGCAGACAACTGGCTATAAAGCAGTAAGGCAAATAATCCTGGACAAAAAGAAAAGCACTCCTGCTGCGGATTTGTTTATTATCATCAAACCTGATAAGGATGCTACTTACAAGAATGCTGTAGATATTCTCGATGAGATGGACATTAATGATATCGGAAAATATGCAATGGTTGATCCGACTCCTGATGAATACGGCTTGATTCAAAAGACGGAACAAGCGGGTGGTGTTAAATAAGTTTATGATAGAGAAACATCAAAAAAAATTAAAACATGGAAGCTAAACAAATATTAAAAGCAGACCTGCTGGATATTCTTTTTGAAGGGAGGAATAAAGAATATGGCGCCTATGAGCTGAGGAAGACTTATAATAAAAGGATTACCACAGCTTTGATAGGAACAGTGATTCTGATTTTACTGATACTTATTGGCTCTGTAGTTGCCAAAAAGCTTAATAACGACAATGCGGTAGTTCAATTAAAGACTACCGAAACTACTTTGCAACAAATAAAACCAAATGAGCCGCCGCCTCCTCCTCCGCCGCCGCCGCCAAAGTTGCCGCCACCTCCGCCGGTTGCTACCATTCAATTTACGCCGCCTAAAGTGGTAAAAGATGAAGAAGTAATAAAACCGCCACCAGAAATTAAACAAATTGAAGAAGCTAAGGTGGACGTAAAAACTGTTGAAGGAACAAAGGATTTAGGTATTGTTGCTCCGCCTTCTGACGAAAAAGGAACGAACGTGGTTGCTCCTCCGGCAGAAAAGAAGGAAGATCCGGATAAAGTTTTTACAAAAGTAGAAATAGAAGCACAGTTTCCGGGTGGGCCACAAGCGTGGACAAGGTATGTGACACGGGCAATTCAATCTCAAATAGATGAATTTACCGATGCGGATTATGGAACTTGCGTCGTTCGCTTTATTGTGGATAAAACAGGAACAGTAAGCGATGTACAGGCAACCACAATGAAAGGAAGCAAGCTGGCAGAAATTGCAGTTAACGCAATCAGGAAAGGTCCAAAATGGACGCCTGCACAGCAAAATGGTCGTTATGTAAATGCTTATCGTTTACAACCGGTAACGCTTCAAAATCCAAATGAATAAATAGTTTTTAAAAGTTTGAAAAATGGCTGGTACTTGTACCAGCCATTTTTATATTAGGCTTCTATACCACAAATTGAACAAATGATGTTTGTCTCTGCTTAGCTGAAGTACTAATGAAATTTGGATAAAAATTGGCTGCTTTCCAAATCTTTTATAAAGTCTTCGTGTACTTCTTCATAAGTAAGTGGAAAATCAAGATCCGCAAGCATCGCCTCGATATAAATTTTTGGATCAAATCCACTGCCATAGCAAAAGATGAGCATCCACCAACAAGCGTCAAATAACCGCTCCATCACAAGTTGCAGAGTTTCATCCTTAAAGAGTACAAACGGCTTTGTATCACCATTATCTTTCACTTCAAGTTTACCGTCTGCAAGTAAGTCTCCCGCAAGTGTGAAAAAACGACAATCATCATCCTCGAGAAAAAACATTGCTAATGGAGCTTGCGCCAATTTCTGAAACCAGCGGTAATATTCACCTTTAGATTTCCAGTAACTTTCGGGAAAGGGGAGGCCTGTTCCTTTTTCTACGAAGTTCATTTTAAAACTAAACAACATTCTTTCTATTATGTGCGGCTTGTGCTGCAAAGCTTTAAGAAGGTCGGTTATGGCAGAAACGCCTCCTTTTTCAACAACATCTTCCGGTATTTCCAGGATAAGCGTATCTTTTTTTTCCAGCTCAAAACTGGTAAACAAATCATCGTATTTCTTAATTAAGGAATCGTTTGGTGGAGCGATATACAAAGGAGTTTCCCGTGCCATTTTGATGGTGTTTTAGGGAAAACGGATATATGTGTAAGAAATTGTGGAAAGAACTTCTTGAACCTTAATTATCGCATTAATATATTATCAGGAAATAATATTACCAGCCACCGCTGGCACCGCCGCCGCCGCCGCTTCCACCACCAAATCCGCCAAAACCACCGCCGCCAAATCCACCTCCTCCGAAGCCACCGCCACCAAATCCACCGCGTCCACGACCTCCGCCGCCAAGCATGTTTCCCAATAAAAACCAAGGCAATGCACCGCCCAGAAAACTCCTGGAACCTTTACGGCTCATGTATGAACCGCCACCACCACCGCCTTTTCCGGAAAAGAGAAACAGGATAACCAGGAATATGATTATAAGTGGAATAATTTTTCCAATGGAAACATTATTCTTTTTTTCAGCGTTTGGATCAGCTTTATATTCACCTGCTGCTGCCTGGATAAT
>JAICYZ010000393.1 GCA_025933935.1 Chitinophagaceae bacterium | reverse complement strand
GTATATAAATATTTGAGCACCGGCGATTTTGGAAAACATCTTTACCTGGAAAATAACGATTTTGTGATTGTGCCTTTTTATGATAAAAAAGTACTTGCAAGCGGCGAGTTTAAAAGGCCTATGTATTACCAGCTAAAGCACGGTGAAGGAGTTTTATCCCTGTTGAAATTTACCGGTGGCTTCACTTCTGATGCTTATGCTTCCGGTGGAATGATTATCAGGAATGTCAATGAGAAGCAAACGATTAAAACAATAAATCTTAATGTCATTGGTCGTTTAGCTGATGGGAAAACTACAGATGAGCCGCTTTTTGACGGAGATATGGTGGTAGTAAATCCGATAAATTCGGGATTAAGTAATAAAGTAATTGTAAAAGGAGAAGTTGCTTATCCGAACGTTTATGAAGTAAGAAAAGGGGATCGTTTATTTGATGTGATCAATCGTGCCGGGGGGGTTACACCGAATTCATTTTTAGAGCGCGCTTACATTTATAAAGGCGCCGGGGACTCCAGTAATTTAAGATCAGATAAAATTGATGTCAGCCTTTCAGATCTGAATAAAAATCTTCAAAGCAAATACAATATTCCAATTGAAGCAAATGATGTCATTGAAGTTTTTAATAAAAATCAATTTGCCGATGCGCAACTAATTTCTATTGAAGGAGAAGTGCGTAAGCCGGGTCAGTATCGTAAGTATGGCGGAATGACATTGAAAGACCTTTTATACTTTGCAAATGGCTTAAAGCCGTCGGCCGAATATGGAAGCATTGTAGTTTCCAGTATAGTAGACATTGACTCTTCTCAAAGAGGAATAAAGCCAACAAAAACGGTTATCAAAACTTACTCAATTCGTCAAAACCTGGATATGGATTCCATAACAGAAAATGTATGGCTCAAACCGTACGACCAGGTTTTTGTAAGGAAAAATCCCACGTTTCATTTGCAGGAAAATGTAAAAATTGAAGGGCAGGTTCTCTATCCGGGCACTTACCCGAAATTAGATGAAAAAGAACGCTTGTCTTCTTTTCTCAGGAGAAGCGGCGGGCTTAGCGGCAATGCCGATGCTACCGCTGCGATTCTTTACAGGATGCGCGATACCACAACGCGTAATAACTCTTTACAAAATGCAAATCACACAAAATATATCAAAGATGCAAACGCACAAATAATTGACAGCGTGCTTTCTGTTCCATCAGAACCGATCAGTATTGATCTGCAAAAAGCACTGGCTGAGCCGGATTCAAAATACGATATGGTGCTTCAGAGCGGCGATATCATTTACGTTCCTGAAACAAATCCGGTGGTAAGTGTAAAAGGCGCTGTCCAGAATCAATTAAAAATGTATTTCGATAAAGAACATACCGGTCTTGGTTTTTATATTGATAAAGCCGGCGGTTTTGCAGAAAGGCCGTGGAGAAAAAGAATTTATGTAACCCACGCGAATGGCAAAAGTGAGAAAACAAGGAATTTCGGATTCTTGCATTTTTATCCAAAAGTAAAAGAAGGAAGCGTTATTAATGTACCGGTAAAGCCGGAAGGAAAGGGCTTTTCATCAATAATTACGCAGGGACTTGTAACATCTATTCCTTTGATGATGGTTTATTTACTAACAAAACTGAAATGATTTTATGACCTCACAGGAATTGATCATAGAAATATTTAAAAGGGTAAAAAATCATAAGTTCATTATTATTTTCACTGCTTTATTTTTTACGGCCCTTTTGGCAATTTATGCGTTAAAAACACCGGTTACTTATACATCAGTATCCACTATTTTTCCATTGAATGCAAGCAGCGATAACAATACGACAACATCTGCCCTGAGCGCATTATTCAGCGGCGGAGACAATACAAAAGGATTTACCGATGATGCTTCTGTAAATATTATCGAGCTGGCGCTGAGCCGGACTACACGCGAAGAAGTGGCGGCGATGAGAGACTCATCAAGAGGAAATAAAACCCTTGCAGAATTGCTCATTTCTGATATTAACAAGCACCGTAGCTTCTTGGAGCCGAAAATTCAAATGCCTGCTGATGAACCAGGTTGCATTTCTGTAGCAGCAAAAATTTTGAAAGATGCTTTGACAGCGACTATCAATAAAAACAACAGTTTTGTGCTTACTTATACCGGCCGCAGTCCTGAATTAGTTAGAACCATCAGTTATGGATTTATCAATAAAATTTCAACTTTTTATATTGATCTCAAACGCGAAAAAGCAAAACGGGATTTTGAATTTGCGAGTGACAAAGTAGATTCATTGCGACGCGTGATGCATTCAAAAGATAACCAGATTATTGCCATTGATAAAAGAACTTTATTTACCAATACCGATAAAATGGAATTCAGGGTTCCTACAGAAAACCTGATCACAGAAAAGCAGATGTTGCGCCAGCAGTACGCTGTAGCAGTTGCTAACCAGCAAAACGCCTCTTACAAATTACAAAAGGCAACACCGGTAATGCAGGTTTTAGACCGGCCGGAGCCGCCTTACGATGTGCAAAAAAGGTCGCCACTTATTTATAGCATCATCGGGTTTTTTATTGGACTACTTATTAGCGTCGGTTATTTTTCCATCCGGTTATTAATAAAAT
>JAICYZ010000432.1 GCA_025933935.1 Chitinophagaceae bacterium | reverse complement strand
TAAAATTCGTTATTTATTTAAAATAGAATTAAAGTAATTAAATACACCTAAATATAAATCAACTATTTACTAAATTAAATAAGTCAAAATGGCATTATCCGCTTAACTATGGTTCTAATTGGGTCAATCAAGCATTTTTTCTATCCTATGAACTGACAAAAAAATATAATAGTATGGCTATATTCTGCTTAAAATGAATTGGTTATATACTGTATTTGAAAGCTAATTTTATTAGTCATCGTTTTTTGAAATTGATTTTTTAAATTACCAATTTCATTAGCAGGAAGAATGCTATCTTTGAAGGGAAATTTGAAAGTAACTTTAAAATATGATGAAAAAATCGTTGGCTTTTATTTTAGTAATAATGGCATTTTTGTCATGCTCCTCTCCTAAGGCGTTAGAATATAAAACATACCATAATTTTTCTATTCAAAATTTGGGATTCAATAAATCTTCTATAAGTCTTGATTTAGAATATTACAATCCAAATAATTTTGGCATGCAACTCAGAAATACTGATCTTGATATTTTTATTAATGGTAATTTGTTTGGACACAGTTCTTCGGATACTTTAATCCAAATACCGAGGCGCGACACCTTTAATATTCCGATAAAGTTTGATGTGAATATGCAGACTATTTTTAAAAATGCCTGGAATACCCTACTTGGAAAAGAAGTTATGGTGAAACTTTCCGGTAAAGTGAAGGTTGGAAAAGCGAATGTATTTATGAGTTTTCCGGTAAATTATGAATCCAAAGAAACGTTTTCTTTTTTTTAAAAACCCTGAATCCGTAATCTCACCTCTGAATTTTAGCGGCAGCAAAAGGATAAATAACACCGTTTTATTTTCTTATCGACTGAATAAAATCAGAAAAAACGCATAAACGAAGGTGTTTAATTTTTTTTTCCGAAGACATTATACACTGAAAGCAGTAGAAAGAGATTTTAATTTGCCTGTTTATCAATGTAAAAAAGCTTTTCAATTCATCAGTAAATGGATAAATAAGAGAGATTTTCCTTTTCTGGCTAAAATTATCTTACATATTTCTGATAAAAGAAGGATCGAAATGTACTTTATATTTGATGAACCATCCAGCATAATTCGTGAATTACAGTAACTAATTGGATTTGTTTTTAAAGATTTCCTTTCCAGTTACCCGGATCCTGACGCCAGTTTAACAACACATTTTGTTCTGATTCTGAGATAGATTTTTGTTCAATAGCAAGGGCAATTAAGGAATCGTAATCTGTGAGAGACTTTAAAGGAATCTGATACTTTTCAAATGCATTTTTTGCCTCCTGGAATCCATAATTAAATATAGAAACCATTCCTTCAACTTCCAAACCGGCATTTTTCAAAACATCAACAACCTGCAGGCTGCTCTTTCCTGTTGATACCAGATCTTCTACCACTACTACCCTTTTTCCGGGTTCATAAAAGCCTTCAATTTGATTGCCGAGCCCGTGTTCTTTCGGTTTTGGCCTTACATATATATAAGGTAGTTTCAACTGATCGGCAGCCATTGCGCCCCAGGGAATTCCGGCAGTTGCAACACCTGCAATCATATCCGCGTTTTCAAACGCCTGGAAAATAATGTTGCACATTTCTGATTTGATAAAATCACGAACAAAAGGAAACGAAAGCACTTTTCTGTTATCACAATAGATGGGGCTTTTCCAGCCGCTTGCCCAGGTGAAAGGATGTTCAATATTTAATTTTATTGCATTAATTTGTAACAGCTTTTCAGCGATCGCTTTTTTATCAGTCATGCTGCGAAGATAATAAACACGTATGAGCTACATTACAATTTACTTTGATGATAAACCGGTTTTTTTATGCGATGAAATCACATCCGAAATTGAAGAATACCGTCATCATCCCGACACCGTTTTTATTGACGAGATTTCGACAGCAGCGATCAATTC
>JAICYZ010000411.1 GCA_025933935.1 Chitinophagaceae bacterium | reverse complement strand
TAAAAATATTCAAAAGTATTATCCGCGTAGAGCAGAAAAATAAAACGATGGTCTGAAGTACAAACCATCGTTAAATATAAATTCGATTTATTTCTTCGTTCGTTGAAGCGCAGCACAAAGAAATGTGTAACTACTAGGCTACCTTCAACATACTTAATTTGCTAATGCTGAATTTGCGCTGCGCGTATTCCAATGTTACCGTAAATGTTTTTACTTTCTGAGAAGGAAGTTCATACATCGCGTCAGTAAGAATGCTTTCACAAATGCTTCTTAAGCCGCGTGCACCGAGCTTGTATTCCATCGCTTTTTCTACCATAAAGTCATAGACTTCATCTTCGATTACCAGGTTAATTCCCTCAAGGTCAAACAATTTTTTATATTGCTTGATAAGAGAATTTTTTGGTTCTGTAAGAATATTTCTCAAAGTCGACGCGTCGAGCGGATTCAGATAAGTGACTACCGGAAGCCTGCCGAGCAGTTCAGGAATAAGTCCAAAAGATTTAAGGTCCTGTGCATTGACAAACTGCAACAGGTTTTTACGCTGGTATTCCTGCAAATCTTTATTTACACTAAATCCGATTGCATTCGTATTGATCCTTCGTCCTATTAACCGATCAACGCCATCAAATGCGCCGCCACAGATAAAGAGAATGTTGCTGGTATTTATTTTGATTAGTTTCTGCTCAGGATGTTTGCGTCCGCCTTGTGGTGGCACCAGCACTTCGGTTCCTTCCAGTAATTTGAGCAATCCCTGCTGCACACCTTCGCCGCTTACATCCCGCGTGATACTGGGGTTGTCGCTTTTACGGGCGATCTTATCAATTTCATCAATATAAACAATTCCTTTTTGTGCCGCGTTTACGTCAAAATTGCATACCTGTAACAAACGGCTTAAAATGCTTTCCACATCTTCTCCTACATATCCTGCTTCTGTAAAAACAGTTGCATCTACAATTGCAAAAGGAACATTTAAAATACGGGCAATCGTTTTTGCCAATAAGGTTTTACCGGTTCCGGTTTCGCCCACCATGATGATGTTGCTTTTTTCGATCTCAACATCATTGTCTATCTTTTGATTTAGTCGTTTGTAATGATTATAAACCGCTACTGCAAGCACTTTCTTTGCATCGTCCTGACCGATTACATATTCATCCAGGAACTTCTTTAGCTCCATTGGTTTCTTCACAGATAGTTTATAGTTAGAAACAGATGCATTTTCCTGCGGCACAATTTCCTGCATGATAATTTCCTGTGCATGCTCAATGCAGTTTTCACATATGTGCCCTTCTTGTCCCGCTATCAGTATTTTTACTTCATCACGGCTTCTTCCGCAAAATGAGCAATGTAACGTTTGTTGTTTTGCCATTGGGTTTACAGATATTTTTTGCAAATTAGCTTTTTTCTTAAAAAGTAAATGCTAATTTTTATCATTTATAAGACAATAAAAACTGTCAAAATGATGCTTTACAGTTTTTTTAAAATTTGATCTACGATGCCGTATTTTTTACTTTCTTCTGCGTCCATCCAGTAATCCCGGTCAAAATCTTTCATCACTTTTTCATACGATTGGCCGCAGTTTTCGGCAAGAATTTTAGCACCCAGTTGCTTTGCTTTTAAAATTTGAACGGCCATAATTTCAAGGTCAGCACTGGTTCCCTGTCCGCCGCCACTCGGCTGATGGATCATCACTTCGCCATGTGGGTAAATATAACGCTTGCCCTTTGCTCCGCCACTCAACAAAATACTTCCCATGCTCGCTGCCATTCCCATACAAACAGTGCTAACGGGCGATGAAATCATTTGCATCGTATCGTAAATAACCATTCCACTGGTAATCACTCCACCCGGGCTGTTGATATAAAAAGTAATTTCTTTTCCCGGATCTATTGCTTCCAGGTACAAAAGCCGGTTGGTGATTTCCTTGGCACTTTTATCATGAACTTCTCCCCATAAAAATACTTTCCTCTGTTCCAGGAATTTTTTATCAAACATCATTCCACCCATTATTTTTTCCATTGGATTTTCAGGTACCGGCACTTCGGGCTCTTCTTCTTCCGCTTTAATAGACATTAAATTATTTTTATAAAAATTCATATTTTCTATTTTTAAGTAAAACTTATTTTTTTTGTTTCCTTGAATTTGTAATTAATACTTCGTCAATTAATCCATATTCTTTGGCTGCATCGGCTGTCATCCAGTAATCGCGGTTGCTGTCAGTAGCAATTTTTTCTACGCTTTGGCCGGTATGGTTGCTGAGAATTTCATAGAGTTCCTGCTTTATTTTCCTCACTTCGTTCACCGTAATCTCTACATCTGATGCCTGCCCCATAGCGCCCGCACTTGGCTGATGCATCATAATCCGCGAATGTTTTAATGCGCTTCTTTTTCCGGGTGCGCCT
>JAICYZ010000293.1 GCA_025933935.1 Chitinophagaceae bacterium | reverse complement strand
GCCTGCAATTTGATGGGAGAAGGGCCGTGGGCAGTGTAAGAAGGATGACCAATGTAAAGGGTTTTTCCTTTTAACTCCACGTTATTCTGAATTAAAACTCCATTAAAAAATGCGGTAACTCTGGCGGCGGATTTTAAGGTACCATCGTCATTAAAGCGTGGCGCAGTCCATATTACATCATAAGATTGCCAAACACCGGGAGGGAAATTCGCATTTACCAGCGGCGGATATTGTTTGTAAATTGCTCCTGCCTGGCCATTTACGTAAGTAGAATTATTATAAGAATCTAAAATTTGCAATTCATAACCATCATCTCCTTTGCCTGTACCAGCAAGAAACAAGCCGCTGTTGCCGCGTGCCTGGCCGGAACCTTCAATATCTTTTGGTTCTTTCCATTCAATGTGTAACTGATAATCCATAAACCTTTCTTTTGTCTGGATATTTCCTGACTTTTTGTTTACCGTAATGATTCCTTTATTGACAATCCAATCCGCTTCTTTGGTTGTATCATTGGTCAAAACCCATTTGCTTAAATCTTTTCCACCAAATAAAATGATCGCATCAGAAGGTGCGTCGCCACAACTTTTTCCGGGAGTGACAACCGTAGGAACGGGGGTATAATATTCTGTGTCTTCGGGTTTCATTTTTTCCTGTGCATTTGCAAAACTGATACCTGTTGCAATCAGAGCCATAGAGATAAATAACTTTTTTTTCATGATTTAGATTTTTTTATTTCATCAACAAAAATGTTGCTTTTGAGAATTAAGCTATGTTGATTTCGGAATAAATGTAAAATCATTTCTCAAGAACTGTAAATTTTTTTTAGGTTAATTAAAATTTGTTTTCTAAAACTCCTTCATGCAATTGGTAAACTTTAAGAATTTAAAAGGTAGTTTTGAGCGCAAAAAAAAAGATGAAGAAAAGGATGAAAAAAATGTTTTCTTGCCTGGTGTTTTCTACCGTAATTATCTCTGCAAATGCACAAAGCAATTGGATAAATATTGATTCATTTTATCAGCCGCTTCCTGCTTCTGTACATGTTTATAAATCTTTTGATTCCCTGGATGGAAAGCCGAATGTGATGTATTATGCTGTTGCAGATCTAAAAGATAAAAGTTTAAATTTTACCACAGATACAACATACAAAAGAAGATTAACGCCAATACAGTTTTATCACAAAAACAATGAACCATTGCTGGTTGTCAATTGTTCATTTTTTTCATTTGCTACTGATCAAAATCTGAACGTTGTAATTAAAAACGGAAAATTGCTTGGCTATAATGAAGAAACCATTCCTGCAAAAGGACATGATACACTTACTTATTTTCATTCTTTTTTTGGAGCATTTGGAATTTCTAAAAAAAGAAATGCTGATGTAGCGTGGATTTACACTGATTCCGCTAAAAAATTTGCTTATGCTTCGCAATTGCCTGTTCAATTTATTCATGATTCCATTGCAAATACTTCATGGAATTATGTAAATCAAGTGACGTCAATTGTCGCCGGCCATTCGGGAAGTTCTTCTCCTTCTTTTCAAAAATGGAAAATGCAAACTGCGATTGGAGGCGGCCCCGTTTTAGTACAAAACGGAGAAATAAATGTGACCAATAATGAAGAAAGAAAGTTTGGAGGCAAAGCGGTAAATAACCTGGAACCACGAACTGCCATTGGATATACAAAAGATCATAAGATCATTATTCTTGTTTGCGAAGGAAGAAGTGCCAATGCCGCCGGACTTTCATTGGTTCAGCTTGCAAAAATATTTAAAGACCTCGGTTGTGTGGAGGCATTAAACCTGGATGGCGGCGGAAGCAGCTGTATGCTCGTTAATGGAAAAGAAACAAATACGCCTTCAACTAAAGGTGTGCAACGCGCGGTGCCTTCTGTATTTTTAATTGAACGGAAATAATTTCTCTTTTAGAACTTTTAAAAAGATTTCCTTCAGTCATTCAAATATTCACAAATTTTTAAGTAAAGCGGAATTTACTTCTGCTGTGCATTTAGTCTCTTATTGAGAAAAATTAAATCATAACTGGCACATATTTAGCAACGTCACTTTTAATCATTCATTTAAAAATTCGCATCATGAAAACAAAACTTTTGTCAATCGTTATTTTACTATTCGTTTCGTCGTCCCTTTTTTCTCAAGGTTTAACCTTCGGTATCAAGGCAGGGGCTAATATGGGAAAAATTGACGGGCAGTCTTTTAAAAATGAATATAACCTGGGTTACCATGTTGGAGCTTTTGCAACAATTGGAGGCAAAAAATGGGGGATTCAACCGGAGGTATTATTCAACCAGGTAAATACAGATACGGCTACCAGTTTTAGTGACATTACCGGGCTACATAATGTCGGTAAAATTCAGCTTCACTATTTAAGTATTCCGATCATGGTCAATTATAACATCAGTAATATTCTTTCGTTGCAGTTTGGTCCGCAGTTTGGAATATTAATGGATCAAAGTAAAAACCTGGTGCAAAACGGAAAAGATGCTTTTAAGTCGGGTGATTTTTCACTCGCCGGAGGCTTGCAGTTGAACCTGTTGAAATTCCGTGTATACGGGCGTTATATCGGAGGTCTTACTGATTTGAATAATCTTGGAAGCCACGATACGTGGAAAGCGAGTATGATTCAGCTTGGCGTAGGATTGGCTTTGTAAATCAGCGGATTACTTCTATCTCATCCTGATCATTCAATTTGATAATAGATGAAGGGTCTTTTTTTGAAAAATCATTTTGACGGTGTTGAACAATATAATCAACACCGTTTTTTATTTCGTCAGAAATTTCATTAAAATTTTGAGGAAATTTTTCTCCTGAAATGTTGGCTGATGTTGACACCAATGGCTTATCCAACTGTTCTATGAGTTGCCTGCAAAATTCATCTTTTACAATCCTGATGGCAACGCTTCCATCTTCATTCACAAGATTTGAAGGAAGATGAACTGCGTTTTTAAAAATAGCGGTCGTCGGTTTTTCTGCCGTAGAAATGAGAGTAAGTATTTTTTCTGAAGGATCAGAGACATATTTGTTGATCATATTTTCGTTCGTTACCAAAATGATCATTGATTTTTTTTCATCTCTTTTTTTTAGTTTAAAGATTTTTTGAATCGCGGTTCCATTTGTCGCGTCACAACCGATTCCCCAAATGGTATCAGTTGGATATAGAATGATGTCTCCGGCGTTTAAAACCTTTAAAGAATTACTCAGGTCGTTTTCGAAATTTTCCATAATCATCCGGTAGTTGTTTGTAATAGTTTTTCAGTCTCAATTGTGTATGCACATTTAAAATGCCCTAACGGACAAGCTTTCAGGCCATGAAGCGAACATGGCTTGCATTCAAGTTTTACATCAGTTTGAACAATAAAAGATTTTTCAGAGATGGGATAAAATCCAAATTCAGGAACTGTAGAACAAAATATCGCCGTTATCGGCGCATCAGTAGCGCTTGCAAAATGAAGTGGCGCAGAATCATTGCTATAATTCATGGTTGCCGATTTCATTAATGCAGCTGACGAAAGAAAATTTAATTTTCCCGCAAGCACTTCTACTTTTTTATTAACGGATTTTGCTTTAATGCTTTCGCATAATGTTACATCGGCATTTCCTCCCAATAAATAAATGGAATATTTTTCCGGAAAATGATCAATCAGATCCAGCCATTTTTCTTCCGGATATTGTTTCGTGAACCACACACTGGCAGGCATCATACACACAAAAGGTACCTTGGTATAGGATGCTATTTGCTCTTCATTTTCTTTTGTCGGATATAATTTGGGCTTGTTGAAGGTGTCGTCTGTAAACTCTTCGATCAGTTTATTATTTCTTTCTACTTCATGAATGCCTTTCTTAAAATGATGATCAATTTTTTTGGTAAACAAAAAACTGAATGGATTTTTGTCAAAACCAATGCGTTCTTTGGCACCGGAAAAACCAGTAAGGATACCGGTCGATGCGAACCTTTGCAGCGTGATCACTTTATCATACTTTTCGCTGCTGATTTTTTTTAAAAGCTTCCATAAGTTGTTCAACTTGTCTTTTTTCTTATCCCAGATTAAAACCTCGTGCAGAAACGGGTGTCCTTTAAACAGACCTTCATTTCCTTTTCTTAATAAGAAATCAATGTGCTGATTGGGATAAAAACGATGGATTTTTTCAATTAGTGCTGTAGCCAAAACAACGTCGCCTGTGAAAGCCGTTTGGATGATAAGAATCTTTTCTATTTTTTTAGAACCGTTCATTTGAAAAATATAGCTGCAATTTTTTTAAACACTGATTTTTAATTCTTTATTTTTTCAAAAGACGGTTATAATTTTTAAATCCAAATAACAGGCGGCCGTCAAAAAATGTTTGTTCGATGAAAGTCAAAAACTTGTATTTGAATTTTTCATGCTTTTGCAATTTGGTTTTTTTCCTGACCGCTTTATAGGTGAGTTGATCTTTCCAATTAAATTTTTTAATAAAGTTTTTCATTACCGCTGGATACGAATCTTTATAAACATGGAGTTTGTTCAAATTTCCATAATCAAAAACGTCGGCTTCATCTTTAAACAAAACATCGGTAGAATTTTGTCCGGCATAATTCGTATTGTGATTTTTTCTTTTTTTCTGCATTAAAAAAGGCGGCCTTACAAAACCATAATGGAAAATGTAAGCATCAATTTCAACCACGTTT
>JAICYZ010000156.1 GCA_025933935.1 Chitinophagaceae bacterium | reverse complement strand
TTGGTAAATAATTTTTATTACAGCAGTGAACCCGGACAAGCCACACGCGGAAGGTTCAATCCATTTCTATTCAAAGGAACTATTTTCAGTTCGGGCGGATATTCTGCTTTATACGGCCAGGCGCTTTCATCCGTATTGTTATTAGAATCTATTGACCTTCCTGAAAAAACATCTGCAAGTTTTGGCATCTCATATCTCGCTGCAAATGCAGGAATTCAAAAACTTTCAAAAAATAAAAAGTCATCCTGGGGCATCACCTATGCTTATGCAAATCTTGCACTCGCTTTTGCCATTACCAAACAAAGATTTGATTATTTCCGTGTGCCTCAAACACATGAAGCAGATATAAATTATAGAATAAAAACTTCTTCAACAGGAATGTTGAAATACTATGGCTACCTGAGTTCTACAGATGTAGGTTTTAGAAACCAGGATGTGGATTCATTAAATATGAAAGATGCTTTTGGCCTCAACAATTTAAACATGTATCACAATTTATCGTGGAAAGAATATCTGGGCAAAGGCTGGAAAATCAATGTTGGCACATCTTACAGCACAAACAGGGATAAAATAAAAAACGAATTGCAAAATAGCGACAATGAAAAACAGGAGTTAGTTGACCAGCCATTATATGCTTACAAAAATTTTGGTTTAATAAATAAAGGGCAATATGCAAATGGCAAAGTAGTGTTTGATAAGAATTTAAAATCATTAAGCGCTATTCGTTTTGGTGTTGAAGATAATTACAGCAATGAAAAATCAACTTACAATGAATATAACGGCTCCAGTTATCCTGAAACGGTAAAAGAAAATATATTGTCGGTCTTTGGCGAGTCCGACATTTATCTTACGAATAATATTGCCGCAAGAGTTGGGGTGCGTACCGAGCACTCACAATTGTTAGAGAAATGGGATGTGGCTCCAAGAATTTCCTTCGCTTATAAATTTCATGACAAGAGCCAGGTATCATTGGCGTATGGAATCTTTTACCAGGACCCGGAAAAAAAATATTTGCCATCACTTAATGCATTGCATTTTCAAAAAGCTACACATTACATCGCGCAGTATGAAAAAATTACCAGCAACCGGACGTTCAGGACTGAAGTTTTCTATAAAAAATACGATGACCTGATAAAAACCGGCGGCTCTTACAATGAAACATTTACCGCAATCAACAACAATGGTTTTGGCGATGCAAAAGGAATAGAATTTTTTTGGCGTGATAAAAAAACAATTAAGAATGTGGATTACTGGATTTCTTATTCTTATCTGGATACAAAACGCGATTTTTTAAATTATCCTTTCGCGATTGAACCTTCTTTTGTTTCAAAACATACGGCTTCGCTGGTAGTAAAAAAATTCGTGATGCCGATAAAAACGCAATTCAATATGTCTTACACTTTTGCTTCCGGAAGGCCTTATTATGATTTGGTATATGATTATAATAATAATAATTACAAGATGCTGGAAAGCGGGCGCACAAAAGATTATAACAATTTGAGTTTTAGCGTAAACTATTTGCCTACTATCGGCAAACCAAAAGCAAAAGCATTTTCTGTGTTTGTATTTTCCGTTACCAATGTTTTGGGATTTGCTAATGTGTATAATTATAATTTTTCGGTAAACGGACAAAATAAAGTTGCGGTAACACCACCTGCTAAAAGATTTATTTACCTCGGATATTTTGTAAGCCTTGGAATAGACAGAACGCAGGATGAGATTAATAATCATTTGTAGGCGGAAGGCTGAACGCGGAAGGCAAAAGGATGAATAGTGAATGGTGAATAGTGAATGGGAAAAGTCAGTTCATCTAAAATGAATTAAATTGTAATAATCATTTTTTTAAAAATTCAAAAACAATTATTATGGAACAAGAAGTAAAAGACCCGGAATTATGGAAGATTGCGCAAAAAAGAGCAGGCTTCAGAACGCATGTGCTCATTTATTTTATCATGACCATTTTATTCTGGACAATTTTTTATATCAGCCTTCGATATAACAATACGCCTCTTGCACAAAGAGATATTATTCCCTGGCCGGTTTGGCCGACAGTTTTGTGGGGAATCGGCGTAATCATTAATTATCGCATTGCTTATAAAAACAACAATTCTGTGGCTGAAAAAGAATATCAAAAACTTAAAAACAAACAATAATCTTTTAAAAAAACAAAAACAATGAAAAAGTCAATTTTATTTTCTGCATTTATTTTATTTGCCGGATTCACATTTGCACAAAGCGCTAAATATGAAAGTGCCATGAAAGCGAACATCAGCAAACTCGATTCCTTGGTTGTCAATAATAACGAAGACGATCTGGCCAATAGTTTTATCAGGATTGGTGATGCTGAAAAAACTCAATGGCTTCCTTATTACTATGCCAGCTATTGCAAAGCACTGCAGGCACTTACAGAAAAAGACAATTCAAAAAAAGACGCGCTGGCAGACAAAGCAACTGAGTTGATAACAAAAGCGGAAAGCATTTTGGGAAAAGAAAATTCAGAAACTGATGTGATAAAAAGTATGATTGCCACTGCTCACATGATGGTGGATCCGGCCAGCAGGTACATGACTTATGGCCAGGACATCAGCAACAACATTCAAAAATCAGAAGCACTCGATTCTACCAATCCAAGGCCGGTTTTGGTACAGGCGCAAAATATTTTTTATACCCCTGAGCAATATGGAGGAGGAAAAGATGCCGCCAAACCCATGTTTACCAAAGCAAAGCAATTAATGGAGAATTTTAAACCTGAAACTGATCTTTCACCAAGCTGGGGCGAATCAAGTTTGAATTATTTTTTATCCCAATACAAATAAATGTTTATGGATTCTGAAATGCAAATGTCCGAATCAGAAAGTATGCAGTTGATCACTTCCATGATCAATAAAGCAAAAAATTTCTACGGAGAAACGGGGTTATTTTACCTGATCTGGGGTTGGGTTATTCTCTTTTGTTGCCTCACCTCTTTTGTAACTGTATATTTTTTCAAAAATCAAAATGGGAACCTTGTATGGCTCCTGATATACCTGGTTTTGATTTTCCAGGTAATTTATAGCAGAAGAATAAAGCGATTTCAAAGAACAAGAACTTATACAAGAGACATCAACGGATTTGTATGGATTACCTTTTTTATTTGTTTGATGCTAACGATTTTCGTTTGTTCAGCATTTAAAAGATATGAAGTGATAAATCCGTTGTTATTGGTTTTATATGGAATGCCGACGTTTTTGTCCGGCATTATTATAAAATTTAAGCCGTTGATTATTGGTGGAATTTTCTGCTGGCTAATGGCATTTATTTCTCCTTTTATTAATATCGAGTACCAGGTGTTATTATGCGCTGCGGCAGTTATAGCTGCATGGATTATTCCCGGACATCTGTTGAGATACAAATATAAAAGCGAAATAGCAGGTAAAAATTTAGGAAATGGATTTTAAAGAACTCGATCCCATATTGCATTCACAACTGCGGCTCGCCGTGATGTCGCTTTTGATAAGCGTAAAGGAAGCTGAGTTCACTTTCCTAAAAGAAAAAACAAATGCGACATCCGGCAACCTGAGCGTGCAAATCAGTAAATTAAAAGAGGCCGGCTATATAGAAATTACGAAACAGTTCAACAATAATTATCCTCAAACCATTTGTAAAATAACGCCGAAAGGAATTCTCGCTTTTGAAAATTATGTAAAAGCACTGCAGAGTTATATGACGCTTTAACCTCTTTTTTTAAAAAGAAAACAAGAATCGGAATTATTTGTTTGTTTACCGGAAAATAAATCGCGTTTATTTTATCTCCGCGTTTACTTCAATAATCCGTTGATATAATTGCTCAAGTCAGTATTTCCGTCTACTTTTTGTGCGGTGCTTATCTTACTAAAAGCCTGTTTGAAACCTGGATCCAAAAAGCCACGGTACTGCTCAGGTATCTGGTTTCTGAACTTCATAATTTCATCAACCCCTGCTTTGACGTTTGCTGCATTTTTTACTGTAGCGAGATATTTTGCAAAAGTGAAAGCATCCTTTATTTTCTCTTCAGAAAGAGGTAAATTTTTAAAATGATTGAGTAAAAAATCGAAGTCTTCCGGTGAAGCGGTTTTCATAATGATAGTGGAAACTACATCGCCCAATTTTCCCAAAGCATCATTGCTGTATTTCTTTGCAAGACTATATGCTTCTTCAGGCTGAAGGTTTGCAAGACCTTCCAAAGCTGCGCCGGAAACAGAATAAGATGAATCATTTACGTATTTTTCAAACAACGGCTGGTATTTTTTATCAGCAAGTTTTGCAAGAATTTCAATCGCTTTTGCCTGAACTTTTTTGTCTGGATCTTTTGTAGCCATTTGTTCAATGGTAGTTAAAACCCCAGGAGCAGAATATCCTTTTGTATTGTCTAAATTTTCTAAGGTCAACAAACGTAGTCCTGAATATTTATCATTTAATCCGAGCGAAAGCTGGCTCATTTTATTTTTGGCAAAATATGCGAGCGCTTCTCTTCTGTCCAGATAATTTGGAGCGTATTTATATTGTTGTTCAAATTCATCAGCGGTTTTGTGATCATGTTTTATCGCCAGTAAAACTTTATCAGCATCCACATTGACCAAAGAAGGTTTTTGAGCGGTGGCAAAATAAAAAGTATCAGCAGGATTTTGCAACCACACTTTATATCTTTTTTTATTCGCTCCCTGGCTGTAAACATCGATAGCCACCGGCAGTTTAAATATTTTTCCTGTGTTCTGTGTCTGATTTACAATTACCCTTTCTTTTCCATTATTGTAATCATAATTAATATCCAGCGTCGGCTGACCACTTCCGTAATACCATTGATTCCAAAACCAATTCAAATCCTGGCCGGTGACGTCTTCAAAAGCGAGTCTTAACTGTTGTGCTTCTGCAGATTTGAATTTATACAGGTTCAAATATTCATTCAGTGCTTTAAAAAATGCCGCATCGCCTACATAATTTCTCAGCATATTTAAAATTCGACCGCCTTTATTATAACTTACCGCATCAAACATATCTTCGCGATTTTTATAATAAAATCTTACCAGGTCTTTGTCCTCACTGCCGCTTAATAGATATCCCTGCATGTCGGTATAATTGAGCTCATCGGCTGCATCTTTTCCATGCCGGTATTCACGCCACAGATATTCACTGTAATTGGCAAAAGATTCATTCAGCGTTAGGTTGCTCCAGCTTTCACAAGTTACCAAGTCGCCAAACCAGTGATGAAACAATTCGTGCGAAATATCATCTTCCCAAACATTTCCATCCACCAGCTGACGTGCATTTTGATAAGCGCCATCCTGGTGCAAGGTAGCAGTTGTATTTTCCATGGCGCCGCTCACATATTCTCTCCCTACGATCTGGTCATATTTCGGCCATGCATAAGGATAATCCAGAATTTTTGAGAAAAAACCAATCATAGCCGGCGTTTCACCAAATATTTTTTTCGCGACAGGCGCATATTCTTTTTCTACGTAATAATCTACCGGGATATTCTTATAAGAATCTTTTACAATGGCGTAATCCCCTACACCCATAAAAAATAAATAGGGTGCATTGGGAAGATCCATTTTCCAGTCATCCGTTCTGGTGCCATCTGCATTTTTCTTTTGATTTACCAAAAGCCCGTTGCTGAGCGTTACATATTTTGCCGGAACAGTCATCGATATTTCCTGTGTTGTTTTTTGGTCCGGTTTGTCGATTGTTGGAAACCATACACTGTTCGACTCAGTTTCGCCCTGCGTCCATATTTCAATATGTTCATTGGTCTTGCCCAATGGATTTATGAAATACAAACCTTTTGCATCAGTTATCGCCGCGCTTCCTTGTTCTTTTACTTCATTTGGTTTGGAAATGTAATTAAGGTAAACGGTGTATTCTTCTCCTTGCTGATAACTTTTATCCAGCGTGATTCTCAACTGCAAGCTATCATAGGAGTATTTCAAAGGAACTTTTGACTTCCCCTTAATTATGGCAATTTCTTTAATTTCCATTCCTTTTGCATCCAGCGTTAATGAATCTGTTGGATAAAAATGAGGTTGAAGTGTAACCCACTCTTGTCCATACATCCATTGTTTGTTATAATCAAAACTTACGGCAAGTTTGGTGTGAACGAGATCGTTTATTTTCGGATAAGAGGCGCGATAAACATGCTGCCATGCGGTATCAGTTTGAGCTGAAGCAGTGTCAGTTGCGTCGTTATTTTGTTGAGCAGAGGCGGTTGCAATTATTGCAAAAAACAAAAAAGCAAGAGAAATTTTTTTCATCAAAGGTTTTATTAGGGCAACAAAAGTAGTGGCTAAAGATAAAAAGTTCTTATTTTTTCTTTAGAAGGCAATTATTTATTATGAAATGAAATAGATTTGATAAAATAGATTTGCCGATTATGTTTATTCTTCGTTTCAAAAAGTTATTTTTTCTTTTTTTGATAACAGTCTTTTCTCTTTCAGTAAAAGCACAAATAACCCATTTTGTTTATCTCCAAACAGAAAACGGGCTGCCATTTTATGTAAAACTCAATAACAAGATAATCAGTTCTTCTGCAGCAGGATATTTGATTCTTCCCAACATCGCTGACGGCACTTATCAAATTGAAGTAGGTTTTCCGAAAAATGAATATCCTCCGGGCAATTTTACTTTTTCCATTGATAAAAATAATGAAGGGTTTTTGATAAAAAATTTTCAGGATAAGGGATTGCAGTTGTTTGATATGCAATCACTTGCTTTAATTCCGGCGAACCAGGCAGTTGCCGATACCACCAAAGTTGTTGCTACAGTGGCTGTAAAAAAAGATGCGGATCCGTTTACAAAAATGTTGGCAAATGTGGTGAAAGACTCTTCTATTTTGGAAAATCACGAAACGGTTGTTGCGAAGCCGGTAAAGCCTGCAGATACAACCGTTGCAGTAAATACCGATTCGTCTGTTGCGATAAATAATAACATTCCTTCATCTCCTGTAGCAAAGGATACAAATGCCAGTGCTCAAACAAATCCCATTTCTAAACTTTCAAGCAAACGGGAAAAAGACGGAATGCAAATAATCTACGCTGATAGTAATAAGGACAAAACAGATACGGTTAACGTTTTTATTCCTTCGCAAAAAGAACAATCTGTTGCTCAAAATAGCGAGGCTGCCAAAAACGAAAATCCGACTGTTTCTTCGTTTACTGATACTTCACAATACACAATTACACCGACGGTAATAAAACCAAACACAGATACCAGCGCTTCTGGTTTTGTGGCCAGAAAAGATAGTATTTATAAAGACAACGATTCGAAAACAGCACCGGTTCAGGTTTTTACGATCGGGCCTGCAAAGGAAAAGAAGGAAAAGAAAACAGCCTCGGATGAAATTGCTACTTCTACAGAACACGGTGCAATTAGTGATGTAAAAGTGACAGATTCCGGAAAACAGAAAAATAATGAAGGCAAAGCACCGGAAAACGAGATTGTCGTTTTGCCGAAGGTAGTAACTGCGTCCAAAGTAAATTCTGATTGTAAAGCATTTGCTACCAATGAAGATTTTTTAAAACTTCGCAAAAAGATGGCTGCAGAAAACGACATGGACAATATGTTGAGGACTGCGAGGAAATATTTTAGAAGCAAATGTTTCAGCACCGAGCAGATAAAGGACCTTTCCTATCTTTTTTTGACCAACGAGGGAAAATACAAATTCTTTGATGCGGCTTATCCGTTTACGTCCGATTCAGATCAATATGATATCCTCGAATCGCAATTGACTGATGAATATTATCTTACGCGTTTTAGAGCTATGATTCGAAAATAATCATCTTAAAGGCTCCTTATGCCAAGATATTTTATAGAAGTTAGTTATAAAGGCACGAATTATTCCGGATTCCAGGTACAAAAAAATGCCAACAGCATCCAGGCGGAAATCGAAAGAGCGTTATCAGTATTTTTTAAACAAACCTTTTCGCTTACAGGCTCTTCACGTACCGACGCCGGCGTTCATGCGCTACAGAACTACTTTCATTTTGATAGTGAAATTCCTTTGGAAGAAAAGAAAGGATTTGTCTATAACCTGAATTCAATTCTTCCACCGGATATAGTAATAAAAAGAATATTCCCGGTAGCTGAAAATGCTCATTGCCGCTTTGATGCCGTATCACGCAAATACAAATATTATATCTTCAGAAATAAAAATCCTTTTTTGCAGGACCGGGCATTTTATTATCCTTATCCTTTAGACGTAAATAAACTCAATGATGCGGCAAAACTGTTAATGAATTATAAAGATTTTACGTCTTTTTCCAAAAGAAATACGCAAGTAAAAGATTTTATTTGTGACCTAAAAAAAAGCGAATGGATTGAGGAAGAAGAAACACTTGTATATTCAGTAGAAGCCAATCGTTTTTTAAGAGGAATGGTGAAAGGCCTTGTTGGCACTATGTTACGCGTAGGAACGGGCAAAATGACTTTGAATGAATTTGAAGATATTATTAAAAACAGGGATTGTACAAAAGCAGATTTTTCTGTCGATTCAAAAGGATTATTTCTGGTATCAGTAAATTATTGAAAAAACCAAAGTTCATATTTGCTTTGAGTCAATTTTATCGTGTTTTCATATCTTTGCTCATGGCAACAATAAATAAACCCTCCGCTCCTTCAAAAAAAATCTTCGGTGAAGGATTAACCTTTGATGATGTCTTATTAATTCCCGCTTACAGCGAAGTTTTACCGCGCGATGTAAATACGACCACACGCCTTACAAAAAATATTACGCTGAATATTCCAATGCTGAGTGCGGCAATGGATACTGTTACGGAAGCAAATCTTGCGATCGCTTTGGCAAGAGAAGGCGGCCTTGGATTTTTGCACAAAAACATGAGTATCGAAGAACAGGCGGCGCAGGTAAGAAAAGTAAAAAGAAGTGAAAGTGGGCTCATTTTAGATCCAATCACTTTGAAGCTGGATGCCACTATTGGCGACGCTTTGAAGCTGATGCACGAAAATCGCATTGGCGGAATTCCGATCGTTGATGCAGAAGGGAAACTCGCCGGCATTTTAACAAATCGCGATTTAAGATTTGAAGATAACATGAAGCGTCCCGTGAGTGAATTAATGACTCGTGATAATCTGATCACCGCTCCTGAAGGCACCGATTTAAAAAAGGCACAATCGATTTTAAGAAAATA
>JAICYZ010000352.1 GCA_025933935.1 Chitinophagaceae bacterium | reverse complement strand
CGTTGGTGAAGACATTAATGTTGGAAGTATTTTATCCTGGGGACCCGGCTGGTATCATCAAAAACAATTTTTCACAGGAGATATAAACGCGCTTTCGACCCACAAAAATATCATGCGGTATGATGTGGAAGTTTCGGGATTTCCATCATCACATGCGGGTCATCTTGTGTTGTTGAATTTAAAAGAAGATGATTATCCCAATACAACCAAAATCGAAGATTGGCCGAGTTGGACTTTGCCCGTTTTGAAATGGGCAAAATCCCAGGGCGCGGTTACGGGCTACGCGCATTCAGGCTGGGGATTGCAACCCGTTAATGAACCCGATTATTCCCGGCCTTCACCCAACCGGAATTATAAGTTGTTGAATTATATAATCCCGAAAATGGATGATATCGGGGCGAATGAATATATTGTAACAATAACGCAAAACGTAATCGATCTTTACAGTGCCGGCGATACGCCTGCGCCGTGGGAATTGAACATGTGGTATCATACTTTGAATTGCGGTTTCAGGCCCCGATTGAGCGGTGAAACGGATTTTCCCTGCATATATGACGAGAGAGCCGGTGTGGGTCGTGCTTATTTCAAAACAGACAGCGCGTTGAGTTATACAGGCTACATCAAAGCAATTAAAAACGGCAGATCTTATGTTTCTGATGGCGGTTCACACATCATAGATTTTACAGCGAATGGTTTGAAAGTTGGGACCGGGAACAGTGAGCTGGATATGAATACAGATGAAAATGTAAAGATAACAGCGCAGGTTGCTGCTTATCTTTCTGCACACCAGGATGCAGAAGGCACAGACATTGCTCACCGTAATTTAGACAGGCAACCTTATTGGAGCATCGAACGTGCAAGGATCGGGGCAACAAGAAATGTGAATGTAGAGTTGATTGTAAACGGCGAACCTGTGGATACAACTCAAATTGTGGCAGATGGAAGCTGGCAGAATGTTTTGTTTGAATACAAGATAAAAAAATCATGCTGGGTGGCTTTAAGAATTTTCCCGAGCTCACATACCAATCCAATCTTTATTATAAAAAATGGTAAGGCTATTCATGAATTGAAGAGTGCAGAATGGTGCCGTAAATCGGTTGACCAATGTTGGCTTATGAAAGAAAATAACATCCGGCCTTCCGAACGCGCGGATGCACGGGCCGCCTATGATGCTGCCAGGAAAGTGTATGACGACATGATCCGGGAAGCTTCGCAATAGTCCGATTCAAGTGAACCTTGGTACGAGGATAGGAATCATAGAAAAATTAGAATTAACTTTAGCGGTTTGGTGATGTCATCGCTTCAAAACCAACGCTCAACAGCACTACGGTGAGAAAAAAAGCAATTAATGAAAGTGAAGCTTGGTGAAAACCGATTTCTATCACAAAAGATGATCTTAAGGAACTTTTTTCGATACGAAAAAATTATAAAAGTCAGGGCAGATGCTTAGTTATGTTTCAACAGGAATTCTAAAACCTTACTATTGTAAGCATTTGGGTTCTGTCCATGAGTTAGATGAGAAGCACCTGGAATAATAACCTTTTCGCTGTGAGGTAAAATTTTTAAAAGCAGGTCGGAAATGGTACAGAGAAATTTCGGACTGGATTCTCCATAAACAAAAAGTGCAGGAGTCGCCAGCAGTTTTGCTTTGTCTTCCGGGAATTGAGGAAAGCCCGGTCCTAACAATTCTGCTTTCAGCGCTGCAGCATTATCCATAAATATTGCTTTTACTTCATCTGGTATTTCCTCATATTTACCATTTCCTAAAGCACCCTCAGCAAACAATCTGACACCTTTTTCCATCTCATTATTTTTTAGTGCTTTCGATGCAGGTTTCATATGGTTCAGACCGAAATTCATAAAACTTTTTGCGGTAGAAAAATCGCGCATAAAAAGGGAGAGTATTTGAACCGGATTATCTGGATTTGAAACAAGGAGAGGGAGCACAGGCGGCTCATTTAGAACAAGGGTTTTAACCAGTTCCGGATTATTGATGGCAGTCATGAGAGAAGTAAATGCTCCATAAGAATTACCGGCAAGATTTACTTTCTCTAAGTTGAGAGCTTTAATAAAGTCTGCAAGGTCTCGGGAATGCAAAGAGATTGAATAATCTGAGCCATCTCCCTGCCATGGATTGGGATAATGGTACCGGCGGCTATATGCGATGACACGGAATTGTTGTGCGAATGGCTCTACTTGCTTTTCCCATATCCGGTAATCGGATATGCCACCATGAACAAATAGGAGAGGTAATCCGCTACCTTTTTCAACGTATTCAAAACTAGAACCGTTAATTGAAATTGTTGGCATTTTAATTTATTTGAAAATTTTTTCAATGCGCTTGTTCAATCTCAGCCTTTCTGATTCTGTCTAAATAGCCGCTGCCAATATCAGGTAACAATGATAGGAAGAAATAATGACTTCTCCAAAAGAAAATCAGAGGTAAATGCGTGGAAATTCTAATACTGATTCCTTGTTTTCTTCATCCAAGGTTCTTGTCTTCACGAAGAAAAAAAGAAGAAGAAAGTTTTTCGCACGAAGAAGACGAAGGGACAAAGTTTGCGAAGGATTTCTTCATCCAGGATTCGTGTCTTCACTAACCTGAATAGCGTTTGATGTTTTTCAAATGCCACGCGATTTCTTTCTTTAAATTGATTTCGTAATTTTATCACATGAGAATTATAGCTTATCTTTTTATGTTCTTTACATCTCTGCTGCCTTTTAATGGTTTCACCCCTTATTTGGCGTGAGGTTGCGAACCTCCACTCCTCTGCCAGGTTCGTGTCCTTCACGAACCGGAGCTATTGCAGGACAATGCAGTTTAGATTGAAGTTTTATAAGCTGTTTCTATTGAAACTCCTTTGGTGAGTGTTTGATAAACCACGCAATATCTTTCTGTAAGTTTTTTCACACCTGCCATTTGTTCCTCAGATGCATTACTATCGAGATCAAATTGCAAACGAATATTTTTAAATCCTACGGGCACTTCTTTTGAAACACCCAGGGTTCCTTTGAAATCAAGGTCGCCTTCTGCTGTAATCGTGCCGCCTTTTATCTCAACACCAATGGAAGTGGTAACAGCCTGCAGCGTAACACCGGCACAAGCCACTAATGCCTGTAAAAGCATATCTCCCGAGCAGGCAAGCATTCCTGTTCCCCCTGTAGCTGGATGAAGCCCTGCTTTTACCATTGCCCTCCCCGTTTCAACGTTACACGATATATCTTCTCCTATTTTCCCTTCTGCCTTTAAGGTTATAATAGCCGATTGTGGCTGCTGATGGTACTTCTCTTTAAGAGGCGCCTGCAGGTTTTTAAGTGTAGCGTTATTCATAGTACAAGTTTAGTAAAAAAAACCGGAAGGTTAGAGAAACCTGGGATCCTTTAATCTTCGCCTTTCTTTAAAAGCATAAAATATAAATCGCTGTTATTTCCTGCTTTACTGATGGAGCCGGAAATTACTTTAAGCTCACCGCTGCTACGTCATTGCGAGGCCAAAGAAAAAGCCTCATGCCCTGGTT
>JAICYZ010000188.1 GCA_025933935.1 Chitinophagaceae bacterium | reverse complement strand
GCTATTGTGGCTTTGATGGACTTTGTGTCCAACGGCGTTTTAAAATTTATTTATTCTTTATTTAAATAACCATGTCAGAAGAAAATAACAACCATATTGAGGAACAACTCCCTGCTGATACCACTCCTCCGGTAGCCGAAAAGGATACCAAATGGTATGTTTTGAGGGTAGTAAGCGGTAAGGAAAGAAAAGTAAAAGAATACCTCGATAAAGACATCATCAGGCAGGGATGGGATAAATATATTTTGCAGGTTTTTCTTCCGGTGGAAAAGGTTTATAAAGTATTGAATGGTAAAAAAGTAATGCGTGAGCGTAACTTTTATCCAGGATACGTAATGATAGAAGTGCTGGATGGAAAACTTTCAGGCGAAATGGTTCAACATTTGAGCAATACAACCAATGTAATGCATTTTTTAACCGATGGAAAAGGTTCAAAAGGTGAGATCATCAGCTTGAGAAGATCTGAAGTGAATAAAATGCTTGGTAAAGTAGATGAAATGGCGGATGCCGGTGGAATGAAAATGAGCGAGCCATTTATTGTAGGTGAAACCATTAAAATTATTGACGGTCCGTTTAATGATTTTAACGGCGTAATCGAAGAAGTAACCGATGAAAAGAAAAAACTAAAAGTGCAGGTGAAAATCTTTGGACGTGCTACACCGGTGGAATTGAGCTATATGCAGGTAGAAAAACTTTCCTGATAAATTTTATAAAATTTGATTAAAAGCCATCGTAATTGATGGCTTTTTTTATAGGAAAATATCGTTCAGTAAACAAATAAATATCTAAAAGATGTATTTTCTTAATTTCCTTGATTCCCTTGAATTTGTAATTTTTTTAAACTGAAATACAAACAATTTTCATTTTTCTACCTTTACCTTATAAATTAAAAAAGAAATCATGAAAATAAAACCTTTAGGAAGCCAGGGATTAACCGCTTCGCAAATTGGATTAGGATGCATGGGGATGAGCGAATTCTATGGCGAACAAAATGATGCAGAATCAATAAAAACGATACAGAAAGCCTTTGACCTCGGCGTCACTTTTTACGACACAGCCAATATGTATGGCCCTTTTACCAACGAAATATTAGTTGGGAAAGCAATTAAACCTTTCAGAAATGAAATTACATTGGCAACCAAATTTGGAATTGTAAGAGATCCAGCCAATCCGACAGCAAGAGGTGTAAATGGAAAGCCGGATTATGTAAAAAGCTGTTGTGAAGCCAGTTTGCAAAGATTGGATGTGGAAGTTATTGATTTATACTATTTGCATCGGAAAGATCCGGATACACCGATTGAAGAAACGATCGGTGCGATGGCCGAATTGGTAAAAGAAGGAAAAGTCAGAGGCATTGGTTTGAGTGAAGTGAATGTAGAAACTTTGAGAAAAGCAAATGCTACTTATCCCCTTTCTGCTTTACAATCCGAATACAGCTTATGGAGCCGTGAACCTGAAGACGAAATCATACCTGCTTGTAAAGAACTCGGAATCGCATTTGTAGCATATAGTCCTCTTGGCCGTGGCTTTTTAACTGGTCAAATCAAAAGTTTTAAGGATTTGGATGAAAATGATTTCAGAAGAAGCTCACCACGATTTCAAGGTGAAAATTTTAATAAAAACCTCGAACTGGTAAAAAAAATAGAAGCGATTGCCAACGAAAAAAATTGTACGCCTTCTCAACTGGCGCTGGCATGGGTAATGGCACAGGAAGATTTTATTTTTCCAATTCCGGGAACAAAAAGAGTAAAATATGTGGCAGAAAATGTGAAAGCAGTTGATGTGAAATTATCCCAACAGGATTTGAAACAAATTGAAGACGTTTTTCCTAAAAATGCTGCGGCAGGACTCCGATACACGGAAGCAGGAATGAAATCCGTAAACTTATAAGAATTGTTACAAAGGTTTCTTAAACAGGAGCGAAAAATTTTGAGTTTAAATTTTAAAACAAATTTTTATGAAAACTCTTCATTCATTTTTAATCCTCGGTTTTGCCATTTTATTTTCAAATATTTCTAATGGACAAAATTTCACTTTAGGAGCGAGGGCAGGAATCAGCATTCCAAATTTATCTGCAAAAGGTTCAGAAAATAATCCTTTGAATACAGGTTATAAATCAAGATTAGGACCTGATGCCGGTATTTTTGGAGAGTTTCATTTATCATCTTTGTTTTCTATCGAAGCGATGCTCGAGTATTCTTCACAGGGTGGAAAGAAAAATGGTATGCAGGCTTTTCCTACTCCTCCTGAAATAGCCGGTATGTTTCCTCAAGGTACCGCGCCGCAATATTTGTATGCCAATTTCAAAAGTGAAGCGAAAATGAACTATCTTTTGATTCCAGTTCTCGCCAAATTTGGACGCAATGTCAACATCAATTCTCCAATTAGAATCTATATCGATGCCGGCCCATTTGCAGGTTTTTTACTTTCTGCACACCAGGCTACCACCGGTTCAAGTTTAATTTATGCTGATGAAAAAGGCCAGCAACCATTTCCTGCACCAGCACAATCTTTTGATGCAAACAACGATATAAAGGATCAATTAAACAGTTTCAATTTTGGTGTTGCAGGAAATATTGGCATTGCATACAATTCCAATCGAAGTAATATTTTTATAGAAGGCGGTGGCAATTATGGATTTTTAAATATTCAGAAAGGAACTGCAAATGGAAAGAATAATACCGGCGCCGGCACCATTGATATTGGTTACGCGTATACTTTGGGAAATAACAGCAAAGCAACAAATAAAGCAAAATGATTTTCTGAAAGAAGTGTTTATGGATGAATAAGCTTGTAAGCAGCCGGTAATATTTCAATTGAAAATTCTTTACATGTTTCCGCCGGATCCCCATCAATATGTAATGGCACCAGTTGTGGATTTGTTATTTTCAACTTTTTTGTTTGAAAATAAATAATATTTTTTTTGTCAAAATCCTTTTTGGAAAAGCTTTTTAGTTCTCCGGAAATAAGTTGTTTTATAAACGAAACAACAATTTGTGGCTTCGTTGTTTTTTTCAATACAACAATATCCAAAAGACCATCACAAATGCTGGCTTTTGGTGCAATTTTAAAATTATTTCCAAACTGGTTGCTGTTGGCAATGCATATTAGAAAAGCGTCAATTTCTGCCTCATTTTTTTCTGCTTCAATCGTGAACGAATACGTTTTTGCAGCAAAGAAATTTTTCAAGGCAATTTTTGTATAACTATTCAGGCCACGTTTTTTTTGCTTTGAAAAATCATGCGCCACTTTCGCGTCAAACCCAAGCCCACAAACATGTGTGCTGAGTTTCTCGTTGATTAAAAAAACATCCGTATAAGTTGAATTTCCTTCTAAAATAACATCAATAGCTTTATCAACTGATTTTGGAATTCCTGCAGTACGCGCCAATCCATTTCCTGAACCGAGAGGAACAATGCCAATATTTACAGGAAGATTTAAAATAGCTGAAACAATCGGCGCAATACTTCCATCACCGCCGCAAATAGCGATATCCGTTACGTTTTCATCTTTGATCCTGTCATGCAAAAAATCATAATCACCATCTTTTGATGTAAATAAAATTTCAAACGAAATACTTTTTTCCTCGCATTTCGCAACAATCTTTTCTTCTAACCTAAATTTGCTTTTTACGCCGGAAATGGGATTAATGAAAAATAAAATTTTGCGGCTCATAATTCGTGTAATTCGTGTTGAAATTGGCGTTTTAAAAACACGTTTAAGAATTTAATGCATTCCACAACAAATCTTTTAATTCTGTCAAATTTTTATTCGTAATTGATGAAATAAAAAGATGTGGGATGTTATCCGGCAATTCTTTCTCAATCGCTTCTTTAAGTTCCTCGTCCAGCATATCACTTTTGCTGATCGCAATCAGGAATTTTTTATCCAGCAATTCGGGATTATATTCTCTCAATTCATTTTGTAAAATTTCAAATTCTTCACCATGATCTTTACTATCTGCAGGAATTACAAAAAGCAGAACAGGGTTGCGTTCGATGTGTCTTAAGAACCTGTATCCAAGTCCTTTTCCTTCGGCAGCGCCTTCAATAATTCCCGGAAGATCTGCGATGCAAAAGCTCTTATTATCGCGGTACGCTACCATACCAAGCTGAGGCGTCAAAGTTGTAAAAGCATAATCGGCGATCTTTGGTTTTGCCGCTGTAATTACCGAAAGCAAAGTTGATTTACCGGCATTTGGGAAGCCTACCAACCCCACGTCAGCAAGCACTTTTAATTCAAGCGACACAAAACTTTCTTCGCCCGGTTCACCCGGTTGTGCGTGTTCAGGCGCCTGGTTTGTTGGCGTAGCAAAATGCGAATTTCCCTGGCCGCCCCTTCCTCCCGGCAATAAAATCTTTTGTTCTCCATCTTCAAGTATCTCTACTGTTTTTCCATGTTCCTGAACCGATGCAATGGTTCCTAACGGTACTTCAATAATGACATCTTTACCATCATGTCCGGTACAATTATTTTTACTTCCGTTTTCACCATTCTCTGCAAAAATATTTTTATAATAACGCAGATGTAAAAGTGTCCAAAGGTTTTTATTGCCGCGCAAAATAATATGACCGCCTCTTCCTCCGTCACCTCCATCCGGGCCACCAAAAGCAGTCAGTTTGTTGCGCAGAAAATGCCTGCTGCCCGCACCGCCATGACCGCTTCTGCAAAATATTTTGATGAGATCTATAAAATTTGATTTTTCCATTCGGTAAATTTCGTCAAGTTTTTTTTAGGAATATTCTTTAGCCCTCCTACCAGTTTCACTGTTGCAATTTTTTCAGCAAAAGGACAAATAAATAGAATTTATATTTTCGTTATTTCCATTTCAGCGTATTTATCAGATGCTTCATATCCTGCTGCAAAAATTGATTTACCGGTCTTAATGAATCTTCATTGGGTGTAGCATCAAAATATAAAGCTCCTCTCAAAAAATGATGTGTTGTATCTGATAAAAAAAATTGTTTTGCCGTCGCGACATTACCGGAAAGGGTAAAAAAAACTCCGGTGATATTATTCGGTGTGTGCATGACGCTATCCTGTATCGAATAGGCTTTTATATCATTTTTATAGGTAAGATTATAAGAGTCGTTGACCATTTTTTGAAAGCTGTTTTTTCCGATAGAATCACGGTAACTACCATCCGGATTTTTTACTTTGTATACCGATGTTCCACCGATATTTTTATAACTAATAAAGATTGTTCCACGAAATGTCGGAAAAACAATATTAATCCAGTAGGGATTTTTTTCGCCCACATTAAAATACGAGGAATCCTTTGCTATCCTTGCATACACCGGATATTCAAATGAATACGGATAAGCAGGATCATTAAACGTTGTATAAGCTTTTTTCGGGAAATCTATTTTAAAATATCCTTCTTTTTTCGATGTATAGTTTGAATTGCAACTGATAAAAATTAAAAGAAAACAGGAAAAGAAAATCCGGTGCATCGGGAAAAATTTGTTTCAAAATAAGGTAATTTATTTTACCGTTTTTTGTTTTAATGTAAGTTTCACTTTCTGAATACGGTTTTTATTTATTTCAAGTACGGTAAACAAATAGTTAGCAGTTTCAAATTGTGAATTTACTTTTGGAAATTCACCGGCTATTTCTAAAATCAGGCCAGCCAGTGAATCACTTTCACCGCGCAGCAAATCAAAAGTATGTGCAGGAATATTTAAAATTTTACAAACATCATTGATCATTGTTTTTCCTTCAAAAATATAGGTGTTGTCATCGATCTTTTTGTTTACACTCTGCTCATCATCAAATTCATCTTGTATATCGCCAATAATTTCTTCCATAATATCCTCCAAAGTAATGATGCCTGAAGTGCCACCAAACTCGTCCACTACCACCGCCATATGCATTCGTTTATTTCGAAAATCCTGCAAAAGGTCTTCTATTAATTTTTGCTCATGAACATAAAAAACCGGGCGCATCAACGGATGCCAGTCAAATTCTTCTTTGGGCAAATGCGATAAAATATCTTTTGTATGCAGAACTCCTACAATTTCATCCAGGTTATTTTTATACACGGGCAGCCGTGAATATGAAAATTCTTTTATTTTCTTTATTACATTTTGAAATGAAGTGGAAGACTCTATACCATTTACATCAAGCCGCGGCTTCATCGTTTGTTTAACAGTCGTATTGCTGAATTTGCGGATTCCTTTTAGAATTTGTTTTTCCTCACTTGAAGTCTTATCATCGGGCAACAGGTCGATGGCATCGTCGAGCTGGCTGTCTTTCATTGTTGCTGATTCTGAGTGAAAAAGATTCTCAACTGAATCGCCGAAGCCTACTAACTGCCGGGCTATTTTAAAAAAAATACGGTTAAAAATCTCCACCGTCATAGAAGCTGTAGAAGCAAACCAGATTTTGTGATGTGTAGCCCAAATTTTTGGAAGTGCCTCACAAAACAAAACCAGTACACCGGCAATTGCCACTACTTTTATTAAAAAATTAATAGCTGAATGAAGCCCTAAAGTGTCAATCCATTCATTCATAAGTGAATTGGAAATCAGGATAATGCCAATATTTACCAGGCAATTAGAGATTAGCAGCGAAGCCATCAATATCTTCGGATTCGAGAGAAGCGAGACGATTCTTTTATAAGAAGGCTGCTGCCTGGTTTTCAGCATATTCATATCCTTCAGCGTTAGTGAAAAAAATGCCATCTCTGAGCCGGAAAAAAGAAACGATAAAACAAAAAGTACCAGTAGAATAAAAACAAGAATAGTAGTATCGGCGGATGTAATGGCTAGAAGTGTAAGCAATTGACAACTATTTTCAATAACCATAAGATAATGCAAACCCAAAAAATTTATTTAAAGATAACGGTTTTAATATTATGCAATTTATTTATTCAGGAAGTTTTTCTTCACCGCTTTCCGGAGTCACATTTCCGTGAAAAGGTTCGCCTGGTTCTTCAAAGTGAAAATCGGAGCGCTTATCCAGCATGATGAGATTGTCTGCAATAATTTCAGTAGCCACTTTTTTATTATGGTCGCGGTCTTCCCAATATCTTGTTTTCAAGCGGCCTTCAATGTAAACGAGACTGCTTTTATGTAGGTATTTTTGCGCAAGTTCTGCCAGTCCACGCCATAAAACCACATTGTGCCATTCTGTTTGAGAAATTGCTTTTCCATTTTTGTCTTTGTAAGTTTCTGTTGTTGCCAAAGGGAATTTAGTTACCGGAATATTTCCTTCAAGATATTGAATGTCCGGGTCTTTTCCGAGGTTGCCAATTAATATCACTTTATTTACTCCGCGCATAAAAACAAATTTTCTTCAATTTGAAAATAGATTAAATCGAACTTAAAGGTACATTTTTCTCTGCTAAATAAGATGCGATTAATTTTGGAAATGGCAAGCTTTTTAACTCATTCGGCTTAGCTGAAAAATATTTT
>JAICYZ010000381.1 GCA_025933935.1 Chitinophagaceae bacterium | reverse complement strand
GATTGTTTGTCTGATTCTTAATTTTTTATCTGTTAATTTGGAAAAATTACTCAATAACCGGTCCTGAAACTTTTGAAACGTTTCCAAAACTTTAAAATTAATCTAAAAAGATCAATGGCATTTAAAATAATCAAAAGGCTCTCCGCAATCACTGCATTGGTAAATCGCTTTGCAGGCAGTAGATCCGAATTGACTGATGAGCTTTGTATTCATTGAATGACAATGAGGACAGGCAACCGGAATATTTTGTAAATAATTTTTATCAAAGGTTTTTGAAACTGGTGGGGCTATTCCATAAGATCTTAATTTGTCTTTTGCTTCTTCTGTCATCCAGTCTGTTGTCCACGCCGGTGAAAGTTGGTGAGTAATTTTTATTTTATCATAACCATTTTCCCTCAAAACCTTTCTGATGTTCACCCCTATAAAATCCATTGCCGGGCAACCGCTGTAAGTCGGTGTGATGATCACTTCTGTCGTTTCATTTTCAATTTTTATGTCTCTTACAATTCCCAGGTCGGTGATAGTTAAAACAGGTATCTCCGGATCGTTGACCGTTTTTAGAATGGATAATATTTTTTGTTTACCAGATTCCAAGATAAATATATGTTAGCCCTATCGCATCAAAAAAAGCATGGAAAAAAATTGAATACCACAAATTTCGGTGAAATTTTATCATTAAATAATGGTAAGCACAACCTGCAAGAAACGCATTTAGCATACCGGCCATGCCAAGTTGAAAATGATATAAACCAAAAACCACGTTTGTAATAATAAAGCTAATTGGAACCACAAATTTGCCTTTTACAATTCTTTCAATTCGTGTGAAAACAAAGCCATGAAAAACCAATTCCTCGTAAAACCCTCCAACAATAAAACCAGCGATTAAAATAAAAATGAAATTTAAAAAATGATGCCTTATGTTTTTAAAATCTTCAAGGTTGGCAGGATGCAAAACAACAACTGAACTAAGCAAAGGAAAGAATACATATTGCAGAAATACAAAAAGTACAATTGCTGAAGCTGCTCCGATAAAAATTGATTTGATTTCAAACCGGTTAAAACTAAATCCAATACTGGTAAAGTTTTCTCCGGTTCTCTTTAAGAATAACCAAACGAAAAAAAGCACCGGCAGTACATATAAAAACGGAACCGGCAGAAAGGCAAGATGAGGAAACAGGAAAACAAAAGCGATCGCTAATAGTATGAAAATAATATCTCTGAATGATCTATGTTTCGCTTGCATATTTTTTACCATTCCAGGCCGGGATAAGCGCGTTGTAAAAATTGCATTTCGGCAAGAATATATCCCAGCTGTTCGGTATGAATTCCATTTTTTCCGCCGCTGTGCATCCAGGCTTTTTCATCCGGGATATCGAGAGTTGCTTCCTGCAAAACCAGCTTTATTTTTTCCAGCCACTCATTTTTAATGCCAATAACATTGACGCAGAAACGATTTTCAGGATTTGTTTCAAATGCAGCAGGAACAAACATTTCACCGGTGTAAGGCCACAAATCATCCATTGCTTTTTGCATTCTCTCTTTACTTTCTTCCGTTCCATCTCCCAGCCTGATTACCCATTCACTGCTCCATTTTACGTGATACGTTACTTCCTTTAAAGATTTCTCTGCGATAGCCGCCAGTTGCTTGTCTTTAGAATAAATTAATTTTTGAAAAAAATAAAATTGCCACGTGCTGAAGAAAAATAATTTGCTAATCGTTTTTGCCCAATCACCATTTGTCAACTCAGTAATGAGGAGATTTCGAAATTCGTTGGCATTTCTCAAATAAGCCAGATCGTCTTCAGTAATCTTTTTTTCCGCGCGGTTGTTTGAATTCATTATTTCTGCCGCATATTGATAAAAATTCCGCGCCTGCCCAATCAGGTCCAAAGCAATATTGGAAATGGCAATATCCTGCTCAAGCATTGGCCCATGTCCGGTCCATTCACTCAGCCGGTGCCCCATGATCAATGAACTATCAGCAAGATAAAGCGTGTAATTTGCTAGATCATTTTTTGCATTATTTGTTGCTTTGCTGTCCATGCATGATACTTTTCAAATCCTGCTTTACATGTATTTTAATTCGTCTGGCAAATTATAAAAAGTAGGATGACGGTAAATCTTATCATTTGCGGGATCAAATAAACTTTCCGATTCGTCGGGATTGGTAGCATGAATATATTTTGATTCCACTACCCATATGCTTACTCCTTCCATTCTGCGGGTATAAACATCTCTCGCATTTTCAATCGCCATTTGTGCATCTGCGGCATGGAGACTGCCGGCATGTTTATGTTCCAGACCTTGTTTGCTACGGATAAAAACTTCCCAAAGTGGCTCTTCCTGGTTCATTTCTTTGAATTTATTTTTGAAAGTAAAAACGCCAACAAGGCACAGCGGCTCTTGTATTTCTTTTCAATTTAGTATTTAAATTGGCAAGAGAAAAGAAAAAGAAAATCTGATTGTCTATTCGATATTTTTAATGTAAAAATATTTTTCAAAAAATAGTAGCTGCTATTCTTCCTTTTTTACAGGAATAATAAATAATGGTATGGAACTTCTGCGCAGTACTTTTTCAGCTACGCTTCCCATCAGTATTTTATCAAGGCCACGGCGGCTGTGAGTTCCCATCACAATTACATCCGCATTTATCTCATTCGCAGTTTCAATAATTGCATCTCCTGAATCACCATCTTTTACAATCGTTTTAATCAAAGGATCGCCGAGATGTAGTTTTGTTTTTCCAAGATAATCGCCAGCTGCATTTTGCAATTCAGTTACGGTATTTGTTTGCAACATTCCCAGGTTGCTAAAACTATCAAATCCCATTATCGGCGAATAATCCAGCGAAGAATAATACGTATAATCTGCCACTACATGCAATAAGGCAACTTCCGCATTCATTGATTTTGCCAATGAATACCCGGTTTCGGCGATGTGTTGCGCGGTAGGATT
>JAICYZ010000241.1 GCA_025933935.1 Chitinophagaceae bacterium | reverse complement strand
CGGTGAAGTTTCTGTAAGACCATATCCTTCCATAATTGGAATCTTAGCTGCAGTAAAAATGCGTATCAGCCTCACCTGGCAAGCTGCTCCGCCACTGATAATACACACGATCTTACCGCCCAAAGCTTCCCGCCATTTACTGAAAATCAGTTTGTTGGCAATTGCTAATTGAATGTTGTAAAAAAATCCCTGATTTTTATTGATCTCAAAATTTGAAGCAAGACCGTGTGCCCAGAAAAATAATTTTCTTTTGACACCTGTGAGTTCTTCGCCCTTTAGCATAATTTTTTCATACACTTTTTCCAGTAACCGCGGTACAGTAGTAAACATATCTGGTGCAACTTCTTTCAGGTTTTGTGGAATGGTATCCATGCTTTCAGCAAAAAATATGGATGTGCCGCGAAAGAGATATAGGAAGCTTACCATGCGCTCAAAAATATGATTCAGCGGTAAAAAACTCAGCGCTTTAAAATTTTCCCCTGGCGGAAAACATGGCATGCTGTCGAGTACATTGCTTAAAATATTTTTATGAGAGAGCATTACGCCTTTGGGAGTTCCGGTTGTACCGGATGTATAAATTATTGTGGCGACATCTTCATACTTTATTTTATCGGAAATGTTTTTTATTTCCCCTAAAATGTTTTCTGTTAGTGGCAACAGCATTTCTTTCCAATATTTTACACCATCAATTTTTTCAAAAGAAATGACTTCCTTCAGTTGTGGAAGATTTGTTTTTATATGACTAACTTTTTCATACAGACTCTGATCATTTACAAATATTATTTTTACTCCTGCATCCTTCAAAATAAACCCGAGATCTGTTTCACTGATTGTGGGATAAATCGGAATCAGGATTGCGCCCACCTTTTGCACGGCCAGATCCAGCATTACCCATTCCGGGCGGTTTTTAGAAATAACCGCTACTTTATGCCGCCCTTCCCCGCTAAAATCTCCAGGAGAAATGCCGGCATACAGTAACCCTGAACTTAATTTATTTACAATCTCCGAAACCTCTACGGTACTGTATTCCTTCCATTCACCATTTTCCTTTCCCGCAAGCATCGTTCTTGATGGCGCATCTTTTATATGAATATCAATACAATCAAATAATCGTGTGGGGCCACTCATAGTTTTGCTTTTTTAATGCAAATTTTTTCAAATTCTATCAATCGTTCTAAATTAGCAATTAAATGATAAACAAGTTTCAAAAAAATAAAAGAAAGAAAAATTAATGATAATACTGACCTGGAGGAATCTTAAAAATTCTTCCGGATTGAAAATCTTTCAAACGCTGCATTTCCGTTGAATGATTGCTTGTCCAGCTTTGATAAGCCGCAAGATTTTGTGAAGCACCAAATATCCACTGATTGTAAGCGGGAAATAAACCCTGTTCCAGAAGGTTTTCCTGTAATTCAAAAAGACGGAAAGGAAATTTATCTACATAGTTTTTATTCCATTCCAGCATAAAACGGGTTCGGATCATTGTCAATGTTTCAGCATTAATACCGCGGATGACGACATCATTTTGTTTGTTCATACACGTTAGGAAAGCAATCTCAAATGGACTTTTATCTTTTGTATTTTTTAAAAGATCCGGATCTGCAAAAAACTTTTTATAACCATCCAGTAAAATATCTTTGATCTCAGCGGTGCGCGAAGTGAACGATTCAATATTTATAAAAATTTCACCATACAACAGGCACCATACTTTTGATTTTGAAAAATCTGTATAGTAATAATATTTGCAGGCATTATAATAATTATTGCCATAAGAAGGGTCCATTTCAATACCTTTTTCCCATTGTTTAATGGATCCGGGGTCATGTTTATACAAAAGCATTTCTCCGTAATCATTATACAGTCCGCCACTTTTTGGGTATTCTTTTATGGCTCTTTTATAAATTTTTTCTGCCTCTTTATCATTCGCTAAAGCCCTGTAAAAAGTTGCGGCAAGCTGATATGTTTGGTCGTCGGCATTATTGTTATCTACAAAGGGCTTGATGGTATTGAGCGCCTTTTCATTTTCTTTTTGCAAATAATAAGTCATCGCTAAATCCTTTGCAATACCGAGGTTTTGAGGATCCTGTTGAAACGCCCGTGTGAGGATCAGCGTGGCATTGGCGTAATCCCCTTGACGCATAAAAGCTTTTGCGTTTTCATGAAGTGTATTTACATCATCCTGTTGCGCAAGAACATTGAAAGCAAGGGCACAGAAAATAATTGCAAAGAAAATTTTTTTCATCGGGTAAAGATAAAATACTTTATCGCCTGAAATCTTTATAAAAACAAAAAATAATTGCTGTCAAACAGACATTTTGAAATTAGGGTTATCAGCAAATGAGATGTGTCAAAAGCCCATCTCTTAATTTTGGTTCAAACCACGTGCTCTTTGGAGGCATGATGTTATTGCTATCGGCAATATCGAATAATTGCTGGATCGTTACAGGATACAGGCTGAACGCCACCTTCCATTCACCACTGTTTACTCTTTCTTCCAGTTCGCCAAGCCCTCTGATGCCGCCAATAAAATCAATTCGTGAATCGGTACGTTGGTCCTTTATCCCCAAAACGGGGTCCAATAAGTTGTTTTGCAGGATGGTAATATCCAAAACGCCAATCGGGTCAGTAGAAAAAGTTCCATCGAGTGCAGCAAGCTGATACCAGTGATGATTCAGATACATTCCAAATTCGTGTGGCTCATTCGGAGCAAAGGCTTTTGAAACTCTTGTAACAGAAAAATTCTTATTCATTTTATCAAAGAACTCTTCTTCAGACAAGTTATTCAAATCTTTTACAACGCGGTTGTAATCCATGATTTTCAATTGGGAAGCAGGAAATAATGTAGAAAGAAAATGACCGGCTTCTTCATTATCCGCTAAAACATATTTCACTTTTGCAGCAGATGCTACACGGTGATGGCCATCAGCAATATAAGTAGCATCAACGTCAGTTTTAAAAATTTCTGTTATCCGGTCAATGATTTTTTCATCGCTTATTACCCAAACCGTGTGTTGCACGTGATCGTCGGCAGTGAAATTATAAACCGGATTTTTAGCCGTACCTTTTTGCAGGATGTCATTGATTTCGTCTACATCCCTGAAAGCAAGAAAAACGTTCCCGGTTTGCGCACCGGTTGTTTTTATGTGATTAATTCGATCTTGTTCCTTTTCAGGCCGGGTGAGCTCATGTTTTTTTATCAAACCTTCTTCGTAATCAGATACGGAACTACAGCAAACCAAACCGGTTTGTGTTTTATCATTCATCGTTAACTGATAAATATAATAACAGGGTTTGCTTTCGCTAAAAAGCACTGACCGGCTGATAAAAGCGTCTAAATTCTCCTTTGCTTTTTGGTAAACTTCCTGGCTGTGCACGTCAATATTTGCAGGAAGGTCAATTTCACTTTTTGTAATGTGCAGAAATGAATAAGGATTTCCTTCAGCTTCCACTTTAGCTTCTTTCGTACTCAACACATCATAAGGACGCGACGCCACCTGTTTGGCAAATTGCGCTTCCGGACGTAACGCTTTAAAAGGAGAAATAGATATCATGTTTCGTTAATATGCCTTGAAAGGCAAGAAATTTTTTGTAAGGATTGCAAATATAATTCAATCAAAGAAATAATTTCCGTTTTGAAATAATCGTTTTTAGTGGCCGTCGGTTACCGGAATTTAAGTAACGAATTTCCAGCTAACTGGTCCAATTGGCTAGTTCAGACAGCAATACATTCAAACATAAAATTTGAATTCACTCACAGCAAAAGAATAAATAGCAACAATTCTTTTTCTGTGTCATATCTTTTGTTGGAATCGATTTATTTCTGATTCTTATCCTCTCTCCTGCTGCCGGAATAAAGTTCATATTCCAGTAAACGGCAATCAATTTTTCCATTATAGAACTCAATTTTACGCTTTGGCTTTAATCCAATCTTTTTTGCCAGATTAAGATTGCCGGTAAAAACGTAACCCATGTATCCCTTACACTTTTTCTTCATAAAATCACCGATGCGGCCATATGTTTCTTCAAGCTCCATTTCATGCCCCATTCGTTCTCCATATTCAGGATTGAAAAAAACAATTCCGTTTTGATTTTCCGGAACAGGCGTTTCAGCAAAATCACAAACATCAAATTGAATTAAATCAGCAACTCCGGCTGCTCCGGCATTTATTTTAGAAATGTTAATGGCATCTTCACTTATATCTGTGGCAATAATTTTTAAGCCGGGAATAATTTTAATCTCATCTGATAATTTTTGTTTTTCCTTCTCAAAAAATTCTTTATCGAAACCAACGATGTGCATGAATGCATAATTATCTCTGAATAAGCCAGGATAACGGTTTGTAGACAACATCGCTGCTTCAATTGCCAATGTTGAAGAACCACACATTGGATTTATAAACGGATGTTCCCCTTTCCAGTTTGCAGCAAGTAAAGTAGCTGCTGCGAGCGATTCGATCATTGGCGCTTTGCCAGGAATTTTTCTGTATCCATGCTTTGATAAAGTTTCGCCGGAAGTATCAATAAAAATTTCCGCCTGGTCATTTTTCCAGAATAAATTAATGACGGTTTTGTTCAACTCAGGGCCTGAATCAGGACGCACATTTAATTTATTTCTGAAACGGTCGGCGATCGCATCTTTCGCTTTTACGTTAGCAAATAACGAGTTATTGATGGAAGTGGTATCTATATTGCTGGTTACCGAAAAATATCCATCTTTTGGAATTATAGATTCCCACTGAATTTGAGAAATTATACTGTACAATTCATCAGCATTATTACATGAGAAAGATTTTAGAGAATACAAAACCTGGCTTGCGCAGCGAAGGCGCAAATTTAGATTGATACAATCATTCAATGTTCCGTTTATCTCAATTCCTGTTTGAAAAATTTTTGAGACTTTAAATCCCAATCCGGTTATTTCCTTTTGAAGAAAAGGCGTTAAACGTTTGCTGCATGTTATGATGATATGACTTGGCTTATTAAAAGATTGCATAAGCAAACATAGCCCGTATTTTATTCACTTTGTAGTTTGCACTTCTTAGTTTACAGAAGCCCATCTTAATTTCATTAATGCGTGCTGCGTATTTTTTATTAATGAATGTGTCATTGCTTTTACCCGTGGCATGTGGATAACTCTTGCTGATTCCGGAATAATATGTACATCATTCATTAGTTTGTTTATAACAACGTCATCGTATACTTTGGCAATTTCGCATGCTTTAAAAAAATCAGAATGCATTCCCATGCTATCAAGCACCATTGGAACATTGTCGTACTCCGGATAGGCAGAAAACTTTTTTACAAAATAAAAGGTTTTGCCATTGATTTGCTTTGTATAAGCTCTATAAACGTTTTCCATGATTTCGTGTTTGAAGGTGATACAATCTGCTTTCAAAATTTAATGCGATACTTATATTAACCAATAAAATTTGATGCCATTTATTTTCAAAATGGTAAATCAGAGGAAGGATTGATGGGCTTTCAATGGGATTATCGGATAGTGTTCATTAATACAGTCTATTGACAGTTTTGTTGGGAAAAAAGCTGCATGTAATCTTAAGATATCTTTCACTCACTGGTGAAAAAAATCTACAAAGAACAAATTTGTTTAAACCAAAAACCCAATCAACAGATTTAGTAATTCAGAGGAGGAGAATTATAGTGCGAAAAGCGATAAACAAAACCTGTTCTCTTTTCACTGGGTGGTATTTTCAGGGGATTAAAGGAAAATGAAATTGGGGTTCGAAATCCTGGGTAAAAATATATTGCTGAATTCCAATTTGCAAGCTTTTTTAAAAATAGTTATTCACATTCCACAAACATTAGCCCCAAAAGTGTCAAATGATTTTAGGAAGGTGTAACACTTTATCCATG
>JAICYZ010000109.1 GCA_025933935.1 Chitinophagaceae bacterium | reverse complement strand
GCGGCGGAGATGTGAACACAGTTGATATTAAAACAAAATAAGTTCTCTAAAAATGATAAAAAAAGCCTTCCAATGGAAGGCTTTTTTTTATGCTAAATGTAAAAAAGCTGTTAAAGCTTTTTTTACTGATTAAATATTTCTAAATGGAAAACCAGCATTAAATTGGCGTTTTGATCGTTGGAAACTGATAAAAAAACGTTAAAGAAAAGCTACTTCGTCACATCATTTTTTCGGTCCTACTTTCCAAAATATTTTTATCAGTCAAATAATGTTTTACACTCGGTAAAAATTTTTCATAGAAACTTTCTACATTTGCCCAACAAAATTTTTAAATAAACCTAATGAAGGTTTTAATAAAAAACGCTACAATACATTCTCCCTCCTCTCCATTACACGGAAAAATCAAAAGTATTATTATTGAAAACGGCATTATCTCAAAAATTGATGACGAGCTACAAGTTCCGGCAGATGAGATCATCGAAGTAAAAGACTTATCCGTTTCCGCAGGGTGGATGGACTGCTTTGCTAACTTTTGTGATCCGGGGCAGGAATTTAAAGAAACGCTGGAGAGTGGCGCCAATGCTGCTGCAGCAGGCGGCTTCACAGAAGTAATGCTGATTCCAAATACACAACCGGTTGTCTCTGATAAGAGCCAGGTAGAGTATATCATTCAGAAAAGTAAACCACTTCCTGTCAACATTCATCCAATTGGTGCGGTGACCAAAAACGCGGAAGGAAAAGAATTAAGTGAGATGTTTGATATGTTCCAATCTGGTGCCGTTGCATTTTCTGACGGCACAAATGCGGTACAATCTTCCGGCATTTTACAAAAGGCATTGGAATATATTCTTCCGGTAGATGGAACAATTATTCAACTCCCCGAAGATAAAAGTATCGGTGCTCACGGGCTGATGAACGAAGGAGCAATGTCTACAAAATTAGGGCTGCAGGGAAAACCTGCATTATCGGAAGAACTAATGATAGCAAGGGATATAGAGATTGTAAGATATACCAATTCTAAAATTCATTTTACCGGGATTTCGACTAAAAAATCTGTGGAATTAATTGCTGAAGCGAAAAAAGAAAATTTATCTGTTTCGTGCTCCGTCACGCCTTACCATTTATTTTTTTGTGATGAAGACCTTGCAGATTATGATACCAATTTAAAAGTCAATCCACCTTTGCGAACAAAAAAAGACCGTGATGCTCTGCGTGAAGGAATTAAAACCGGTATAATAGATTTTATTGCCTCACATCACCAGCCACAGGATTGGGATCAAAAGGTTTGTGAATTTCAATATGCAAAAAATGGAATGGAAACGCTTGAAAGCGTTTTTGGTGTATCACAGGTGTGTGGCGTAAGTCCGGAAACATTCGTACAAATGCAAACAAAAAATATCCGGAAAATTTTCAACCTTCCCCTGCCTTCTATTGATGAAGGAGAAAAAGCCAGTCTGACGCTGTACGTTCCCGGGGAAGAATACATTTTTGAAGAAAAAAATATTTTTTCAAAAAGTAAAAACAATGCATTTATTGGTAAAAAACTGAAGGGAAAAGTAATTGGGATAATCAATAAAGACAGGTTATTTTTGTCTGAAACATCTAATGAGAAAAAATAAAATCAATTTATGCAACAAACTGTAACTACCTCAACTACAAAAGGAATCGTACTGGCCTTAATCCTGATCATTATAGCGCTTGCAACGTATTTTCTGAATATGAATCAAAACAGTGCTTTGCAGTATATCAGCTATGTGGTTTTTATTGCAGGAGTAATATGGTCGGTGGTTTCTTATGGAAAACAGGTTGACTACAATAGTACTTTTGGAAAGTATTTTGCTCATGGCTTCAAAACTGCGGCGACAGTTACCGCGATCATGATCATTTATGTGATCATTTTTGTAACCATTTTCCCGGATATGAAAGAAAAAGCAATGGATGCAGCAAGGAAAAGCATGGAAGCAAAAGGCAATCTCACACAAGAGCAGATAACACAGGCTCTTGGCTTTACACAAAAATTCTTTACCGTTTTTCTGATTGCAGGCACCCTCGTTGGCTACCTGATCTTTGGCGCCATCGCCTCCCTGATTGGCGCTGGTATTACTAAAAAAAATCCGCGGCCTTTTGAAAACGATATCAATCAAATTGGGTAATCATGGATATCTCAGTTGTAGTTCCCCTTTATAATGAAGAAGAATCTTTGCCTGAATTGGAAGCATGGATCAGCCGGGTAATGGACGAGAATAATTTCAGCTATGAGATCATTATGATAGACGATGGAAGTACGGATAATTCATGGCATGTAATACAGGAACTTCATCAGATAAACCCGCTGGTAAAAGGAATTAAATTTCAACGCAATTATGGGAAGAGCGCTGCGCTGAACGAAGGCTTTAAAATGGCCAAAGGCGAAGTGGTGGTCACAATGGATGCAGATCTGCAGGACAGTCCCGATGAAATTCCGGAATTACGTAAAATGGTCCTGGCAGAGGATTACGACATTGTGAGCGGCTGGAAGAAAAAAAGATACGACAGCAAGCTTTCTAAAAACTTACCCTCCAAACTATTCAATGCGGCTACACGAAGGGCAAGCGGCATTTACCTCCATGATTTTAATTGTGGATTGAAAGCCTATAAACATAAAGTAGTAAAGAGTATTGAAGTGTATGGCGAAATGCATCGCTATATTCCGTTAATTGCAAAATGGTCGGGCTTTAAAAAATTTGGTGAAAAAGTAGTAGAACACCGACCAAGAAAATATGGTGTTACCAAATTTGGATGGAATCGTTTCGTCAATGGATTTCTCGATCTTGCTTCCATCATGTTTGTCGGGAAATTCCGTAAAAATCCAATGCATTTTTTTGGTTTGTGGGGAACGGCATTTTTTCTCTTCGGATTTCTCGTTATTTTTTACCTGACCATTACCAAATTCTTTTTTGATCAGACAGGAATGACACAACGGCCTTTATTTTATATCGCATTGATCGCGATGGTTATTGGCTCACAACTTTTTCTTGCCGGCTTTTTGGGGGAACTTATTTCCAGGAACGGCCCTGAAAGAAATCACTATTATATCGAGGAAAGAATTAATTAACGATCGTACAAAGGACTACAAGAAACTTTTATCTTCCTGCTCATATGCAAAACAATACAAATTTTACAAGTGGATATTCGGCAGTGAACGGACTGAATATGTACTATGAAATTCATGGACAAGGCAGGCCGCTTGTGCTGATTCACGGCGGCGGTTCTACAATAGAAACATCATTTGGAAATATTATTCCGTTACTTGCAAAAGGCAGGCAAATAATTGCGGTGGAACTCCAGGCTCATGGTCACACCAACGACCGCAATAGCGACTTAACATTTGAACAAGATGCAGACGATGTTGTTACACTTTTAAATAACCTGCAGTTGTCCAAAGCCGACTTTTTAGGTTATAGCAACGGTGGACAGACGTTAATTGAAATTGCACTCCGGCATTCTCGTATGGTTGGCAAAATCATATTAGCTTCTGCATTCTACAAACAAAATGCTGTTACTCCGGAATTTTGGAAAGGCTTTAATAATGCCACATTAGACGTTATGCCGAAAGCTTTAAAAGATAGTTTTTTAAGAGCTAATAATAGTGAAGCAGCGCTTTTAAATATGTTTAATAAAGATGTGCAAAGGATGAAGGCTTTTAAGGGATGGACGGACGATCAAATGAAATCTATTAAGGCACCAACCTTAATTATTAATGGAAACAATGATGTTGGGAGTGTAGAACATGCCGTGGAAATGTATCGGACAATACCTAACGCACAATTAACCATCATTCCCGGAAAACATGGCGCTTATCTTGGAGCCATAGAATATCTGGACAACGGGAAATGGGAACAGCAATATATAGTGGATATCATTGAAGCCTTTCTTGACGAATAAGAATATGAACAACACCGGTAACCCGTTACTCTCTTACTAAAACAACAGTATTTCGCTTTGCCTGAAAAAATTATCATTATCGGCCCCGCTTATCCCTTAAGGGGAGGCGGTATTGCCACCTTTAATGAAAGACTTGCAAAAGAATTTATTGACCAGGGATTTGACACGGCCATCTACACTTTTTCCTATCAATATCCCTCTTTTCTTTTTCCGGGAACTTCCCAATATTCAACAGAACCCGCACCGCAAGGAATTCCGATCAAAATAAAGATCAATTCTATCAATCCGTTCAACTGGATAAAAGTTGGAAACGAATTAAAAAAAATAAAACCGGACATCGTCGTTGTAAGATATTGGATGCCGTTTATGGCTCCCTGTCTGGGAACGATTTTAAGAAAAATAAAAAAAAATAAACACACCAAAATTGTTTGCATTGCTGATAATATTTTCCCACATGAAAAATTTCCTCTTGAAAAATTATTGACCAAATACTTTATCAAACCGGTTGATGCATTCATCACCATGAGTGAAAAAGTACTTGCTGATTTGCATCAAATAAATAAAAATAAACGCGCACAGTTCATTGCCCATCCGTTGTATGATAATTTTGGAGAAAAAATCAGTAAAGAAGAAGCAAGAAAAAAATTAGGATTAAGCACGGATGATAAAGTTGTTTTATTCTTTGGATTTATCCGGAAATACAAAGGCCTGGATATATTGTTGGAGGCATTTAAAAAGCTGATTACTTCACAAAAGATTGCAGATTTAAAAGTTTTGATAGCCGGAGAATTTTATGAGGATGAAAAAAATTATCAACCACTATTGAATGATCCTGCGCTAAAAGATCATTTGATCCTCCACACTCATTTTATTGCAAACACTGAAGTTAAATATTATCTGTGTGCCGCTGATTGTGTGATACAACCTTATCGCAGCGCAACTCAAAGCGGTGTTACCCCGCTCGCCTATCATTTTGAAATTCCGATGATCGTTACCAACGTAGGTGGTTTGCCTTCACTGGTTCCTGACAAAAAAGTGGGATTAGTTGCAGAGCCAAATGCAGAAAGTATCGCAGAAAAAATTACTGAATATTTCGACCTTGGTGAAGATCATTTTTTACCATTTTTAAAAGAAGAAAAGAAAAAATATAGCTGGAAAGTAATGGTCAGTGCAATTCTAAAATCTGCTGATATTTCTTAAATACAGGAATCTGGATTATTTCTTTCTTTGCTGGTGTGAAATTATTTTGGAGTTACGTAACAATAAATTATTTACGTAACTTTAAAAAAATTAGCCATGAAAACGAAGCTAACTTTAAACGTGGATGATAAAATAGTAGCACGTGCAAAAAGGGCTTGTGCCAAAAGAAAAGTAAGTCTTTCCTCTGTAGTGGAAGATTATTTGGATAAATTTTCTGAAAAGACTTTATCACAAAAAGCTAAAACGAAAGAGCCTTCTCTTTTAGAACGTATCAGGAAATATACAAAGAATGCAAAACCACTTCCGGAAAACTATGACTATAAAAAAGTGTGGCATGACCATTTAGATGAGAAATATGGTAAATAGAATTTTTTTGGACATCAATATCGTTATTGATTACGTTGAAGAAAGGCCGAATGAACTGGATGCAATAAAAGAGATAATATATCTTGCGCAACTTCAAAAGTTTGAAATATTTATCTCTGAAAGTGTTATTGCTACCAGTATTTATCTGTTGAAAAAACAAAATATCGATGCACTGTCAGTATTAAGGGAAATTTGTAAAATTGCCGGTGTGGTTCCTTTCTCAAAAGATGTCCTCTATTATCCAATCGAAAAATATAAACATACAGAAGACGGGCTTTTATATTTCCTCGCATACAAAACAAAAATGAATTATTTCATTAGCAGAAATGTAAAAGATTTCACTTTTGTTTTTCCGTCTTTACCAGTAATCAATCCAACCAATTTTTTAAAAGAAATATACTTGAATGATATACCGTAGTAAAGCGCCTTTGCGCATCGGCCTTGCAGGCGGCGGAACTGATGTAAGTCCCTACAGCGACCAGTTTGGCGGCGCGATTCTAAATGCAACCGTTTCGCTTTTTGCTTACGCGAATATTGAACCGCTTGAAGAACATAAAATAATCGTTGAGGCGTTGGACAGAAAAGAACAACAACAATTTGAGTGGTCTGAAAAATTACCAATTGATGGAAAGTTGGATCTGCTAAAAGGTGTTTACAATCGCATCAATAAAGATTACCAATTGCCCGAAAAAGGTTTCAGACTATCTACTTTTGTAGATGCTCCGGCCGGCTCTGGCTTGGGCACTTCATCAACGTTGGTTGTAGCCATCATTGGCGCTTTCGTAGAGTGGCTCAAACTGCCTTTAGGTGATTATGACATCGCACATTATGCCTACCAGATTGAAAGAAATGATCTGAATCTGACGGGAGGAAAACAAGATCAATATGCCGCGATGTTTGGTGGTGTAAATTTTATGGAATTCTATGAAGATGATAAAGTCATTGTAAATCCTTTGAGGATCAGGCAGGAATATCTTCATGAACTGGAAAATAACCTGGTTCTTTATTTTACAGCTACCAGCCGTGAAAGCGCTGCCATTATTGACGAGCAGGTAAAAAATGTACATTTAAAAAATGAAAGAAGTATTGAAGCCATGCACCAGTTAAAGGAACAGGCGCGAATGATGAAAGAAGCTTTACTCAAAGGAAAATTAAATGAATTTGGAGAAATACTTGATTTTGGATTTTTACAGAAGCGCAGAATGGCCCACAACATCAGCAACAACAGGATTGAAGAAATTTATGAAGCGGCAAAAAAAGCAGGGGCTACCGGCGGAAAAATAAGCGGTGCGGGCGGTGGAGGATTTATGACCTTTTATTGCCCTGGTAATTCGCGTCATGCAGTGATCGAAGCGTTAAAAAAGTTTGGTGGAGAAGTAAAAAACTATACGTTTACAAAATATGGGCTGACGACGTGGTGTGTATAATAAAGGAATGAAACAATCATTATATAATCCTTTATTTATTATAACGAATCAGGTACGTTAAAAATGCAGTGCAATAACTAATGGTGTTTAAACAAATTTTGACAAGTAAATTTTACTTAAATTTGAAGTAAAGACTTATATGGCAACGATTATAAAAGCACCTATTAAAAATATAAAAAAGGAAGTGAAGAAGGAGTTAGAAAAATTTGCTTTACCTAACAGAGATCCCGATAAGGCAACAGAAGAATTATATGGAAGATGGGAAGTAAGAGATATTTCAATTGAGAAAATCCGTCCAAACAATAATCGTAAAAAATGGTAATAATTGATGCCGATATAATTATTGAAGTATTAAGAAAAATCCATTAACAAAATCTTTTATCATCAACGAAGTTGGAACTCAAAACGTAATTTTGTCCTGTATCACTGTGGCCGAAATACAGCAAGGAGCAATAAATAAAGAGGATTTACATGAAATAAATAAAATGCTAAGACAATATCTTGTAGTACCAATTGATTATTCAATATCTAATAATTTTGCTTCTCTTTTTGAAAACTTTACTCTAAGTCATGACTGCGGGATTGCAGATACTTTAGTTGCGGCTACTGCTTTGCATTACAATTTGCCCTTACTTACAATTAACCACAAGCATTTCAAACATATTCCAAATCTGGCTTTATTGAAACATAATATTGTCCCTTTGTATGGAAAAACATTTATTGCTTAAATTATATTTATAAATAATCATGGACAAAATAAAAAACATCATCCAATCTTCAATAGACGTAAAAACAAAAATCCTTGCTGATGATAAACTATTGCAAACCGTAAATGACAGTGTAAATGTGATCGTTTCCACTTTTGAAAAAGGTAATAAAGTTTTGTTTTGCGGCAATGGCGGCAGCGCTTCTGACGCGCAGCATCTTGCCGCAGAATTCAGCGGACGGTTTTATACAGACAGAGATGCTTTACCGGCAGAAGCATTGCATTGTAACACTTCCTATATAACTGCTGTCGCGAATGATTACAGTTATGACGTCATTTATTCCAGGATATTAAAAGGCATTGGAAATGAAGGCGATGTTTTGGTTGGATTAAGCACATCCGGCAACAGCAAAAACATTGTAAAAGCATTTGAAATGGCGAGGGAAAAACGAATGACCACTATTGGATTTACCGGATCTACAGGAGGAAAATTAAAACATCTGGCTGATTTCCTGATAAACATTCCTTCAGATGATACGCCGAGGATCCAGGAAAGCCATATCACTCTGGGACATATTATTTGCCAGATGGTAGAAGAAATTTATTTTGCAGAAAATCATGATTAAAGAAGCAATAATTCTTGCGGGCGGATTGGGTACCAGGTTGAAGCCGGTTGTTTCTCATGTGCCAAAATGTATGGCGCCTGTAGCCGGAAAACCTTTTCTCCATTTTGTTTTAGACTTCTTACAAAACAGCGGCGTGCAACACTTTGTGATGAGTGTTGGATACCTCCATGAAATAATCGAAGAATATTTATTCAAAAATTATGCGCCGGTAACTTATACCCTTTCTTTAGAAAATGAACCTTTGGGCACAGGCGGAGCTATCAAATTAGCGGGAGATAAATGTTTGGAAAAAAATGTTCTGATCTGTAATGCCGACACGCTTTATAAAATTGACGCCTCTGCCTTAAGTAAATTGCACGAAGAAATGAATGCCGCATGTACGATGAGTTTGAAGCCGATGCACTATTTTGATCGTTATGGAGCGGTTGAATTAAATGAAGATCATTCAATAAAATCGTTTAAGGAAAAACAATATTATACTTCAGGATTGATTAACGGAGGCGTATATGCATTAGATCGTGAAAAATTTCTACAAGAAAAACTTCCTGAAAAATTTTCTTTTGAAAAAGATTATTTGGAAAAGAACGTAAAAAATGACGATCATGAAAAACCAAAATTGTATGGAATTATCCAGGATGATTATTTCATAGACATCGGCATTCCCGAAGACTATGACAGGGCGCAAAAAGAATTAGCAGAAAAATAATCATTGAACTACTGAACTTTGTACTCAACATTGAACTTTGAACCTTCAACCTTCAACCTTCAACCACTCACGTGAAAAATTTCAATCTGAAAAATATCGACTCATCATGGACGCTCTTCATAGATCGCGATGGTGTAGTAAATGAAGAAAAACACGAAGACTATGTTCACACGTGGAATGAATTTCAATTTTATGGAGGCGTAAAAGAGGCATTTAAAATATTCAATGAAACATTTGGGATCATTGTGATGATCACCAACCAGAGAGGTGTTGCAAAAGGACTAACAAAAGCCGAAGACCTTCAAATAATTCATGCGAATATGTTACAGGAGATAAAAGACGCTGGTGGAAGGATCGATGAAATTTATGTTTGTACCGAGATGGAAAGTGAAAACCGCAAACCGAAAACAGGTATGGGTTTGCAGGCAGTAAAAGATTTTCCAAAAATTGACCTTTCCAAAAGCATTATGATTGGAAACACTTTGAGTGACATGAAATTTGGAAGAAACCTTGGCGTCACAATTAATATTTTTCTTCCTACCACACGAAAAGATGTAGCATTGGATGACGAAGATATTGATCTTGTTTTTAATGATCTTATTTCTGCTGCAAAAGCATTATAGGTTAGTTAAATATCGCCGGTTAACAATAAATTAAATCAATAAAAGTTTTCTTTGTCCAAATCTTTTTAATGAATAAAACCTTTGTTCTTTTAGCTTTAATTTTTATCATTACCAATAGTTGCTCAGCGCAGCAGATTACAACATCTGATAGAAAAATATTGCAAAAAAAAGAAGATTCCCTGAAAACTTTTGCTGCTCAGATTCTGCAGGGAAGAAACCCTGAAGACCGCTTTACTGCCGACAGCCAGTTTACGAAAACGTTCGTACGGGCTTTGCAAATTAAAAATTCCTTTTATTATCCTTTTGATTCTTTGGTAACAATTGCCAAGGTAGTTCCAAAGGATTCCACATTCAAAATATTTACATGGCAACTTCCAATAAGCGCTGATGTCATTCGTCAGCATGGCGCAATACAAATGAAAACAGCGGATGGTTCCTTGAAACTTTTTCCATTATTAGACAAGAGCGATCTGATCAATAACATTGATGATACCATCACAAGCAACGTCGCATGGATTGGCGCTTTGTACTATAGAGTCATTGAAGAAAAATCTTTTGGAAAAAAAGTTTATACGTTGCTTGGCTTTGATGACAACAATATTAACAGTGATAGAAAAATAATTGAAGTACTCACTTTTGAGGATGGCAAACCTGTTTTTGGTGGTCCTTTTTTTAGTTTCCCCGACAACAGTTTAAATAAAAAGTCCATTGCCAGATATGTAATGGAATATAAAAAAAATGCCGGCCCACGCCTTACTTTTGATAACGATATGAACATGATTGTTTACGAGCATTTAATTTCTGAAACCGGTGAAGTTCAAAAAAAATACACTTACATTCCTGATGGAGACTATGAAGGATTAGAATGGAAAAACGGGAAATGGGTTCACATTGTGAAAGTATTTAATCAAGTGACTCCTGAAGGACAGGAACCGGTTCCCAATCCAATCCTTGACGATAAAGGAAACATTGATGAATCAAAGCTAAGCAACAGATTACCTGAAGAGCCTGAAGAAAATGACAGTAATCCTGTTTTGCAAACTCCTCCTTCTAAAAATAAGAAGAAACAATAGTCCTGAAAATTGAAATTCGCCCCATTTCTTTTTGCTGTAACCGGCTTCACCTCTTCTTCTTCAGCTAATTTGGTTTCTACAAAAGTTTTTTTATGTGGAAACATGTCAACACACTTAAATGAGTTTATATCTTCCACTCGCCAATTCAACTTATAAAAAGAATTATATAATTAAAAGAGCGAAACCGTTTATGAAACATTTTCAACATACAGCGGCTGATGGCTTCATTCAAAAAATGTGCTTCCTTTTGACGATCCTTTTTCGGAATAGTTTTTTCTTTCCATAAGATATTTAATCAAATCAATTTTTATGGAAAATTATAATAGAAGCCACCGTTATCGGGATGATGACCGTTCTTCATCGAATGAAAGAAACTATGATAACAATTGGGACAGGACATACAACAGAAGCTCAGACAATTGGCGTGATGATGATTATCAAAACCGGAATGTGTATTCCAGTGACCATGAAAGAGATTATTGGAAGAACCGCAATTCTCAATTAAATGATCTGAATTGGAATACAAACAGGAATTATAACCGGGATTATAATAACGATTATAATCGAAATTATAGCAATGACAGCAACAGGAATTATAGCGATTATAACCGGAACTATAATAATGACTATAACCGCAATAATGATTATAATCGAAGCAATTACAGGAGTGATAATTGGCGCAACAACAATGATAATTGGCACAATAACAACAATGACACTTATAACAATCGTTACAGGAACGAAGGCTGGCGCGACAATTACAGAAATGAAGACCGCGATTGGTGGGATCGAACAAAGGATGAAGTTGCGTCCTGGTTTGGTGATGATGATGCTCAACGACGCCGGGATCGTGATGAAAGAGAGCAAGGTAAATATCGTGGCAAAGGCCCAAAAAATTATACACGTTCTCAGGAAAGAATCAAAGAAGATGTTTCTGACAAATTAAGTGACGACTCATTTTTAGATGCCTCCGATATCAACGTAGAGGTAAATGGAAATGAAGTGACTCTTACAGGTCAGGTTGATTCAAGATATTCAAAACACCGGGCGGAAGATCTTGCGGAAGATGTAACAGGCGTAAAACATGTTCAAAACAACCTCCGGGTTAAAGAAACTACTCCGCAGGAAAACAGGGATAATCCGAAATATAATCCTATAACTTCTGCCTCTGCAAACGCACCGAAAAACACGAAACAAACAACGAATGCATAATTGGTTTTTTAAATGTGAATACAGGAGTGAAACGCAGCGAATTTATTTTCGCTGCGTTTATTTTTTTGGCAACAGATAACCGAGCAACAAACAAAGGAATATGATGATTTTCTTATTAAATATAAAAAGAAATCTGCTCCAATATTTTCTTCAGTAAAATTGATAACAGACATAGTTCTTTTATTCAACATCAATGACGACATTTTTC
>JAICYZ010000416.1 GCA_025933935.1 Chitinophagaceae bacterium | reverse complement strand
GGAAACGGGTGGTAAATATTTCAGAGCGACTGACAATCAAAGCCTCGAAAAGATTTATAGTGATATCAATCAATTGGAAAAATCAAAAGTTGAGGTAACATCTTTTCATCGCTATACCGAAAAATTTTATCCGTTTATTTTTGCCGCAATGGCATTACTTTTAATAGAAATTGTTTTAAGATATACCTTGTTTAAAAAATTCCCCTAATTAGCAAATCAGCTAATTAACAAATCAGCTAATTATATGCAGGCATTAGTTTATAAATCGACCGGAAGCTGGTACCAGGTGAAAAATGAAGCCGGGGAAGAGTTTAAAGCGCGTGTAAAAGGCAAGTTTAAAATTGATGGTATTACTTCAACAAATCCAATAGCAGTAGGCGATGTAGTAGATATTGACAAAGAAGATGGCGAGGAATCTATTGTGATCACAAACATCCATGAACGCAAAAATTATATCACGCGTCAATCGCCTCACAACAAGCATTTACATCATATTGTAGCGGCAAACCTGGATCAGAGTATTTTACTCGCTACCTTAAAAGATCCTAAAACTTCTACCGGTTTTATTGATCGTTTTTTAGTTGCTTCAGAGGCTTATCATGTGCCCGCGATTATAGTTTTTAATAAAAGTGATTTGTATCAAACAAAAGAAAAAGAGAAGTTTGAAAAAGTAAAATCCATGTATGAAAAAATTGGTTATCCTGTCTATTCAATGAGCATTAATGAAAATGAAGGGATCAATGAAGTGAAGCAATTATTGCAGAATAAAATCACTTTATTAAGCGGCCATTCCGGTGTTGGAAAATCTTCTTTTATCAACACCGTTTTCCCCGAAAATATTATAAAAACCCAGGAAGTAAGTGGCTGGAGCGGCAAAGGATTGCATACAACCACCTTTGCAGAAATGTTTGATTTGCCTTTTGGCGGAAAAATAATTGATACACCGGGTATGCGGGAATTTGCGATGATGGATATAGAGCCGCATGAGCTTTCGCATTATTTCCCTGAGATGAAAAGCTTGATAAATGATTGCCGTTTTAATAATTGCATGCATATAGAAGAACCGGGCTGCGCGGTAAAAGCGGCTGTTGAAGAAAATAAAATTTCGGCTGAGCGATACGTCAATTATTTAAATATTCTGGCAACAATTGATAATAAAAAGTGGTGATTGAAGTAGATCTTTTGATTAATCAATTTATTAAAAGTAATCGTTCAAAACACGAAACCGAAATATTTGTTGCTTTATTGCATTCTAGGGAATAAAAAAATGATAACGGATTATCGTTAAAAAGGAACATGTCATTGAAACCACTATACCCACGACTTAATAAGCGTTTCTTTCCAGGAACAACGCTACTTCTTCGACCACTTTATTCACTTTTTTAACTCCGTTTATTCTTTGAGGAAGAATAGAAACGCCATTAAAAATGTTGTAGTGAAGTGTGAGAAAAGACCGTTTGTATTTAAAATCCCAATCGAGTGTATCTGCGTCATCAACCTGGTTGATAAATTTTACTTTCAGATCATCGGCAAGGGTGCCTGCGATGGAATAAAATTTGGAGATGCCACAATTATCGTCAATCACTGCTTCGGTGCCGCCATAATTTGTTTTTAAATGATAACACATTGGTTTTGGTTTTTGTATTCGTTTAAAAGAATTTGTTTTACAAAGATTTAGTTTGCTCCTTTAAATTTTCCGGCTTTTCTTGCTGCTTTTATCGCTGCTTTATCTCCTGATAAAATTCTTTCTGCACCAATGTTTTTCCCGTTTGTAGGGCAACCATATTTCTCATGCCGGAATATGGAACATCCCGAAAACATCCAGCAACATGCAGCAAAAATGATTATCTTTTTCATCATTAAAATCTTATTAAACTCCTAAACCTCTCTAACCTTGAACCGCGAACCTTCAACCCCGGAACTCTGAATCTTCAAACCTCATACCATCCCGCATACATCAAATAATTATTAGCAATTCGTTCTATTTCTCCTTTTATTAATTCCTGTGAAATATCTTTTACCTTTTTTGCAGGAACTCCGGCATAAATACTTCCCGGTTCAACGACGGTATTTTCCAAAACCACTGCACCGGCTGCAATAATGCTGTTGCTGCCGATTTTTGCATGATCCATAATGATGGCGCCCATTCCTACCAACACGTTATCCTCTATAACGCATCCATGTACGATTGCATTGTGTCCGATGCTCACATTATTTCCAATTTCCGTTTTTGATTTCAGATAAGTGCAATGAATAACGGCGCCATCCTGCACATTTACCTTGTTTCCCAT
>JAICYZ010000337.1 GCA_025933935.1 Chitinophagaceae bacterium | reverse complement strand
GCCATGTTAAGTTATTCAAATTTTGGAAGCAGCAATTCGCCGGAAGCGAAATTGGTTGCGCATGCCAGGGAAATTGTCAAACAAAAAGAACCTTCATTGGTTATTGATGGTGAAATGCAGGCGAATGTTGCATTCAATAAAGAAATTTTACAAGACAATTATCCCTTCAGCGAATTGGTTGGAAAAGATGTAAACGTTTTGATCTTTCCCAATCTTGCATCCGGAAATGTAACGTATAATCTTCTACAGGAAATCGGCGGTTCTGAAGCCATCGGCCCTGTTTTATTGGGATTGAACAAACCGGTGCATATTCTTCAGTTGGGAAGCCACGTGCGAAGCATTTACAACATGGTTTTAATTGCAGTGGTCGATGCTCAGTCGAAATGTAAAAGAAAAGACGCCGAGAACGACGTGCCGGTTAGCAGGTGGAGAAAAAATAAAAAGACACAGGAATCGTAAGTAATTTTTTAAGCAAATAAAATGAAGCTATTCTCTTCGATTGGCGCTTATCTTTTGATGATGAAAGGTATGTTTACCAAACCTGAAAATTTTAAAATGTATTGGAAAGAACTGATGCACCAATCAGTGGAAATTGGCCTTGGATCTCTCGGAATTGTTGCCGTTATTTCTGTATTTATGGGAGCAGTAAGCGCCGTGCAAACAGCTTATCAGCTTACGAGCCCGATACTTCCAAAAGAAACCATTTCGCAAATTGTACGTGACACGGTAATTCTCGAATTTGCGCCAACATTGGTATGCATCGTTCTTGCCGGCGTTGTTGGCAGTAAAATCGCAGGTGAACTGGGAAACATGAGGGTGAGTGAACAAATTGACGCATTGGAAATAATGGGCATTAATACTAAATCTTATTTGGTTGCACCGAAAATCCTCGGCGCTTTGATCACGATTCCTTTGCTGGTTATTCTGGCAATGGTTTTGGGCATTTGGGGAGGACGACTTGCAGGAAGCCTTGGAGGCATTCTTTCTGCGGACACCTACGATCGCGGTTTGCTTGAGAACTTTGTACCAAAGAACGTATGGTTTGCGTTGGTAAAAGCATACACATTTGCCTTCATTATCAGCAGCGTTTCTTCTTTTTATGGATACAATGTAAAAGGCGGCGCTCTCGAAATTGGAAGAGCAAGTACCATTGCTGTTATTACCAGTTGCATCCTTATTTTATTTGCTGATTATTTACTTGCATTCTTTATTTTGTAAAAAGAACAGTACGAGCGAAAAGTAATATTTAATTCACAATTGCACTTTTATGATTGAAATCAAAAACGTTTCAAAATCTTTTGGAGATAAAGAAATACTGAAGGATATAAGTGCAGTAATGGAAACCGGAAAAACGAATCTGATCATCGGCACCAGTGGAAGCGGTAAAACGGTTTTGCAAAAATGCATGGTAGGATTATTTGAAGTGGACAGCGGCGATATTATTTTCGATGGTAAAGATTTGACTACCATGTCAGAAGAAGATCGTAAAGAATTGCGGCAGCAAATCGGGATGCTTTTTCAGGGTTCCGCGCTTTTTGATAGCATGACGGTGGAACAAAATGTAAAATTTCCTTTGGATATGTTTACAAAATGGAATCACCAAAAGAAAATGGACCGTGTGAATGACGTACTGGAAAGAGTTGAATTAAAAGGAACAAATAAAAAGCGTCCGGCAGAAATAAGTGGTGGTATGAAAAAAAGAGTCGGCATTGCAAGAGCAATTGTGTTGAAACCGAAATATTTATTTTGCGATGAACCAAATTCGGGCCTTGATCCTCAAACGTCGATGGTTATTGATAAATTGATCCACGAAATCACCAAAGAGAACAATATAACCACTGTCATCAATACCCATGACATGAACAGCGTGATGGAAATTGGTGAAAACATTCTCTATCTGTACCAGGGCAAAAAAGAATGGGAAGGAAATAATAAAGAAATTATTTTTAATAAAAGCGCCCGGTTAAATGAATTCATCTTTGCGTCAGAATTTTTGAAAGACGCAAAAGATATGCGCATGCTGGAAGAAAAAGGAATCATTGACAACGACAGGAATATGGAGGACATTATGCGTGAGGGCGGAGCAAATCTTGTTATCGGAGAGGAAGATAGAAAAGAATAATTGTTGCGCAATTTCTGGGCAAAGCAACAAATAACACGATTTGCTGTTTCTATCATAAGCTTGTAAGCGCGAACGTACAGAAATGGCTTTATGCTGTTTTTGCTAAGCGCTGAAAAAACAATTAAGAAAATCTCCTCCTCACCAACTGATCAAATTGCTTTACAATCGGATCACTGTCGAGCCAGCCGATTTTCACTTTCAGTTCTCTTCTTATCCAAAATTCTGCTTCTGCAAAAATCGAGAAATTCTGAATCGTCTTGATACTGCGTTCATACATCGCCTCATCACCACGGAACAATTCGTTGATAAAAAGAAACCGGTCATTTACTCCAATTGCTTTTTTTAAATCTTTGATCGGAGATGACGTAAGCGTTTGTGAAAGTTCTATTTTACTTTCTTTCAGACGGTCGTTTAAAGACTCAGGATATTCAAAAGGAAGCTCATTTAAAGAAAGCTTTTTCTCAACCGGATCCTGATGCGCGAGCGTAGGAACTTCTTCTATCGGATCATATGAATACGCAGGCCGGTTATGCGATGTTTTTGCATTTACCGATGCTGCATTTTTCTTTATCTGCTCCAGTTCTTCTTCAATTTCTTTTTCATCTATCTGCAAAACTTCCACTACTTTTTCCTGAGGTATATTTGACTGCTCAATTGCGGCGATATTGAAACAGACAGGCATTACAACAGAGATTTTCTTATTGCCGGATGGCTGTTTCTTTTCAATTTTATTAATAAGTTCTGATTGTAAAATTTGAACCGTTTGTAACATTTCTATTGCAGGAGAATTATCATCAACTTGCTTTTGGAGTTTCTTCAGGAGTGTTGACACTCTTTCCATATATAAAATGTAAATAGGTTTAGAAAAAATGTTTGTTTTTGATTTAACGAAAAATCATTTTAACCTTGCAATTCTGTTCCAAAGACGCTTCTTCGGAATGGCTAAGTTACAAATTGAAAATTAAAAGTAAATGCAAAAATGTTTATAGAACCGAATTTCAGAGGAGAAAGACGCGGCTGGATAGAAGTGATTTGCGGCAGCATGTTCAGTGGCAAAACGGAAGAATTGATACGCAGGCTGAAACGGGTAGAAATTGCGCATCTGAAAGCGGAAATATTCAAACCTTCAATAGATGTGCGTTTTGATGAACAAAAAATTGTTAGTCATGATGAAAATAAAATTCAATCTACTCCAATAGATAATTCTCAAACCATTCTTTTGCTGGCTCAGGATGTAGATGTAGTAGGAATTGATGAAGCGCAATTTTTTGATAATGAAATAGCAAATGTTTGCGAAACGCTTGCCCTCAAAGGAATGCGGGTAATTGTTGCGGGCCTCGATATGGATTATCTTGGAAAACCTTTTGGACAAATGCCGAATTTGCTGGCCATTGCGGATTATATTACCAAACTGCATGCGATTTGTGTAGTGTGTGGAAATATTGCCAACGTCAGTTACAGGAAGGTAAAAACCGGAGGCCAGGTTTTACTCGGCGAGAAAGATTTGTATGAACCAAGATGCAGGGTTTGTGCTGCCTTGGGCGAAATAGCGGATAAACCGCTTTTATGATAAAAAAAGAAATCGGTTTATTTATTTGTTTGCTGAACTAAGAAAAAACTATTCCTCGAAATATTGAAAGATTCATCTACTTTTCCAATTCTGAAATAATCATTTTATAAACCTGCTTGCATGCTTC
>JAICYZ010000042.1 GCA_025933935.1 Chitinophagaceae bacterium | reverse complement strand
TCTCCAATCTTCTACAAAATTCCATTTTGGATTTACGGCAGGTTGATAAATTCTGTTTACCTGCAAAGTGATATCAACCGGATCGCTCCAGGTTATTCCATTATCAATACTCGTTTTGTAAAAAACATCACGATGCCCTTTTCCTTTTCGCAATTCCATTTCATGTCCGTTACCGGTATTATAAAAAAGAAAAATTCTTCCGTGTGGATATCGCGGATCGGTTAAATCGGCTACCGGTGCAGGATTGCCGGCCTGCAAGCTATCGTTACTTGCAACAATTTGCAGCGCAGTCCACGTTTTTCCGTTATCGCTGCTTCTTTTTAAAACAATTTTAATGTCGCCAAAATCGCCGGCGCCATTTACCCTTCCTTCACAAAAGGCAAGCAGATTACCGTTCGGAGCTTTGATTATTGCAGGGATTCGAAATGATTTGTAACCTTCTGTGCCGGATACATAAACAGCAACACTTTTATTTTGTGCTTGGATATTTGAAAAACAAAATAGAAGCACTATTAAGTTGAAAACATTTTTATTCATAGACAAAAAATTTGATGTTATTGAAAATTGAAATCGATGATATTTCTTCATTTACTGTAATTGTTATTCCTTGCTCAGTTCCTGCAACGATTTCCAGCAATACCATTCCTGCCTTGGCAAATGAAAAGGTCCTTTGAATAAGTTGCCTTTTGCTGTTTGTGCCAGGCTTCCATCACGATGAAGATAACCGAACCATTCGCCAAATTCCTTATCATGAAACTTCGTGTAGGCATAATCATGAATCTGTTGATGCCATTGTTTATATTTTTCATTTCCTGTGATGGTATAAGCCAGTAATGTTGCAATAATCGCTTCATTTTGCGGCCACCAAAATTTCATATCCTGCCAATATTCCTGAACTGGTTTATTGTAAACATCACGAAAATATAAGATGCCGCCATATTCTTTATCCCAGCCTCGTTCCCACATGTAGTCGAGCATTTTACAACCAAGCTCGATCAAATGCGGATCATTATTTCTGTATTTCGCTTCGTGCAAAATAAACCACGCTCCTTCTATCGCATGCCCCGGGTTTAAAGTTCTTCCTTCAATATGATCAATGACACTTCCATCAGGAGCCACCTGCTCCATCACACATTTGATGTCATCTTTCACAAAAAAACTTTCGATTTCTTTGATCCATTTATCAATCCATTCATCGCAGCGCCGATCACCGATCGTTTCTCTGAGTTGTTGAGCCGTATTCATCATGATCATTGGAACTCCAATTCCTTTTGAAGGCCGTGTATCAAAAAATTTTGGTTGCAATTTTAATTCTCCTGTGGCGTAAGCGATGCATTTCCCAAAAAGACCTCTTGCTCTTCTTGCCATTTCCTTGTCGCCACTTGCTTTTGCATAAGCAGCAAAAGCAATGACGGCAAAGGTTTCAGAAAAAAAATACCTTCTCTTTCGGATTGGCTTTCCTTGACGTGTTACATGAAAAAACATTTGACCATCTTCATCAAAGCAATGATTCAATAAAAAATCTACTCCTTTTTTTGCACCATCCAGCCATTCCTTTTTTTGTTCAACAGTATTGTATAACGTTGCTAAAAGCCATGAGGCCCGCCCTTGAATCCAAACAGCTTTATCGTCATCGAGCAAAGTTCCATCTCTGTCGCGCATTAATAGATATCCGCCAAATTCTTCATCAATGCTTTTTGGAAACCAAAAGGGAATGGTGTCATTAAGTAATTGATTTTTATAAAAGTTGCCCTGCTTTTCTAAATACTTTTTATCAATATTCATATTATCAAATTTAAATCGTTAATCATAGAGGCGGATCGTTTTGTGTTAATAAAAAATTGTAAATTGGCTAAAATTTCAATTATGGCTGAAGACATAAAATTTAAAATCATTAAAACACTGGATACCATCGATGATGAAAATATTCTTATCCAGGTTATGGAAGATGTTGCTTTTTATGCGTCAGAAAAAGACATCATTGATGACCTCTCGGTTTCTCAATTGAAGGATCTCGATGAGGCGATCAACCAGGCAAATAATAAGGATGTCATTGAGTGGAACAGTTTTAAAAATGAAATAAATGAATGGTGGCGCAAATAATTGTTACCAAAAAATTCCGGCAAAATGTAATTGAAACGTATGACCACATTTTAAAAACATTTTCATCTAAAACTGCATCACTTTTTCTTGATCGCCTGGAAAGAAGAATTGAATTTATCGCTACCCATCCGGAAGCAGGAAAATCATCCCTAAAAAGAAAAAATGTTCGTTGCGTTCTGTTACCACCTCATAATCAAATCTATTACCGGTTTGAAAATGACACAGTAGAAATGCTACATTTATTCGATATGAGGCAAAATCCCAATAAAAATCCGTATTGACATTTTAAAACAACATTTTCAAAGAACAATTTCAAATAGTTACTTGCTCAACACCTTCATCAAATCTTTCCTCAAAACCTCATATCCTTCAGCATTTGGATGCAAGCCATCTGATAAAAATAATTTTGCGTTTATTTTACTACCAATCAAAAAGTCTTTTCCGAAATCTTCATAAACAACATGATTTTTCAAAGCCATTTCTTTTATTTTTTTATTAATAGTTGCAACCCGTTCTTCAGATTTTGTGCGAGGCAAAATGCCCACCATGACAAAATGAACATTTGGTTTTCTTTCTTTGATCGCATTGATCAAAAATTGTAATCCTTCCACAATTTCTTCATCGGAATTACCGGCAGATAAATTATTCGTGCCAATCATCAGCACAATATTTTTTCCTTTGAAGTCATCAAACTCACCATGATAAACACGCCATAAAACATTTTCGATTCTGTCCCATCCAAAGCCCGCATTCTGTACTTTCAATGGTTTCAAATACTTCTCCCATGCCGCTGTACCGCGACTAATATTATAAGCGGGCGTTCCTCCAAAGTAATGAATGATCGAGTTTCCGATAATGAGATTCTGCGGATTATTTTTCAAAATATCTTCTTTTACTGCTTCGTGCCGGCCAATCCAGTCATAACCATCACGATATTGTTCTACAGGAATTTCCGTTACAATTTTTCCAACCGGTTCGTTTAAAATTTCCCGGATTTTTTTCCCGTAGGCGATTGCATATTGCAACATTCCAAAGTCATTTGGATGCACGCCATCTACCGTAGAATTAATATCAAAACCGATCTCTTTTTCGGTCAATAGGTAAATATTTTTTATCCCGGATGATTTAAAGTCTTCAAAAATTTTCGCAATCATCATACTGCTCTCATGAAATTCATTAAGTCGCGCGGTATCCATAAAAAATGAAGGATTTCCATCAGCGTGTTCAACAAATAAAACAGGAATGTTCTTATTTCTTTCTCGCAATTTGTTCATCCCATAAATCAAGCGATTCTTTATTTCTTCCAGTGAATAACCCTTGGAAAGATTCGGCATGCAATCGAGGATATATATTGCTGCATCTACTTTTGCCATCACATCAAAAATCGGTTTTTCAAATCGACCGTTGCCTGAAAACCCAAGATTGATAACGGTTCTGTCAATATTTCTTTGCAAAATATTTGTCCACGCCAGCCCGGGTCTTGAAGCAACACCGCCCTGCAGAATTGAAGTTCCATAAGCAACGATTGGCTTCTCCTTTCTCTTTGCTGCAAATGAAAAAGAATCCTTTTCATTCACTCCGATTGACAGCCATTTTATTGAATTGTACAGAGGCAAGTACAAATAAAAATCTGAAACGCCGGTGCCATTTTTGGCAAGAAATAAATTTTTAAAAACATAAGAACAGGTATCACTAAAATGATATAGGCCGGGTGTCCAGTTCCAATTTCCATTGACGTCTATGCCAAATAAATCCAAACCGCTCATTCCTGTTGATGGCATGTGTGGCATGGAAAAGTTAATGCTTGTTAATTTATATTGAACTTTTATTTCTGTAGCGGAAGTTTTGAAATGAATAAATTCTCCGGCAGTATTTTCCGATAAATCCCAAACCGGTTTTCGCACACTATCTTTCATTGAAGTTGGCAACCGGTGAAAGATATTTACAGAGTCAGTAACACAAGCTCCTTCTACAAATTCGGGCTGATACCACTTCGTTTGCTGTTGAGAAAATACAGGCTTAAAGATTGCAATTGCTAATAAAACAAAGAGATACTTTTTCATTCAAATTTTATTTATTTTGAATTAAATTATTGCTTTAGAGTTTTATTTGATTTTATTTCCATTGAAAAAGTGCTTGCAGGTAAACCGGCTTCATTCACCAAATTAGCTCTTGTAAAGGGTTTGAAAGCATAAAGCACTTTAGTAATTTTTTCATTTTTATTCACACCAAGAATCACTTTATCCTCTTTTATTGTCGCCTTTGGCGAAAAAATTTCTCCTTTTTCATTCACTACTTCAAACCCGGTTAATGATTCGTCACTTCGTGTTTTCAATCTTTTGGCATTTGAAAAATTAATCACAATTTCTTTGTTGTTTTGAAAAACATTTTCAACTGTTGGCCCGCTTGCCACAATATTTTTATGATAACTATTTTTTAATGCAAGAAGCGCCAAACGCTTTGCTACTGGCTGCTTGTGCGTGGGATGCACATTTAATGAATCACCAAAATCACTGGAAACAGCCATAAAAGTATTCGGAATTTTTAAAGAAACTTTTCTTTGCATGTCTCTGAAATAAGGCCATGAAGGACGGTCAATAGAAGAAAGTTGTACAAAATAAAATGGCAAATTTTCATTCCACAGTTTCCTCCATGAGGAAATTAATTTTTCAAAATTATAAGCATACAAATCCACATTGTGTGCATCGCTCTCGCCTTGGTACCAAACGATTCCTTTGACTGGCGAATTGATCAGTTTTGAAATTTCTGCTTCATAATTATAGCAAGGTTCATACGGATGGCGTTGTCGTGGATCGGTGGAATTCTCTAAATTTTTTGCCGCGCGTTCTCTCACCCATGGCATAATGAAATCTGATTTTCGCCAGTTGTACAATTCATCAACCAGGTAATCATCAAACTCCATTGTATGCCTGTTTATGAATGAAACTATTGGCGCACCGCCAACCGCCACTTCAATCAAACCAATGGGAACATGTTCTTCCTGCTGTATTTTTTGTCCAAAAAAATATCCGATGGCAGAAAAAGTTGCAGCTGATTGAGGATTGCACTGCTCCCATTTTCCGGTAAAATATTCGAGCTTATTTGTTTTATCCAAAACGGCTGAATCCCACGCTACATTGTCAGTTTCCTGAATCGCATTGAATTGAAATAACCGGATATTTTTATTCGTCGCTTCGGCAATTGCCTGTTTCCCTTCATACGCCTGATTCAATCGAAACAGCATATTCGACTGACCTGAGCATAACCACACGTCACCCATTAAAATACCGTTAAACTTAATTTTTTTATCTTTTGAATTTACAGTTAATGTGTAAGGGCCGCCTTCGGGCAACGCATCAAAAACCACTTTCCATTGTCCATGAGAATCCGATTTCGTCTTTTTTGTTTGTTTGCTGGTAGGCAATGTTTGTTTACTGAAAGAAACGGTTATCTCTTCATTTGCATCAGCTGTTCCAAAAAATGGAATCGGTTTGTTGCGTTGTAAAACCATATCATTTGCAAAAACGCCTGGCATTTGTAATCCACCATAATCGCCTGTAATAGCACCATACACCGTTTTTGCTAAAATAATTGCACCTTCTTTATTTGGATGCAAAGCATCAGGAAATAAATTTGGATGAAAATAAAATGGCGTGTGCAAATCAATCAAACCTGTGTGATTCACTTTTGCAATTTCAGGAATCAGGTTTTCAATTTTCCAATACCAATCTCTTGTTCCCGAACGAAATCTTGGATGGTCATTGAATATCGGCGTCATCAAACAGATGTACACTTTTACCTGCGGATTTGCTTTTCGAAAAGTATCGATCAGCCACGAATAATCGCCGCGAAAATCATTACTGTAATTATTCCAATCTCTTGGATCGGTATCATTCAACCCCAAATGTATAATGGCGATATCGGGCACCAATTTCAATGCTTCTGAAAATTCTTTTGTTTTGAAATAAGGATTATGCCCTTTGCGCAAAAGCGTTGCACCACTATGTCCAAAGTTCTTTACCTCATATTTATCACCCAACATTTTTTGCAACTGAACAGGATAGGATTGCGTTGAAGGATCTTTCAAACCATAACCATAGGTAACAGAATTGCCTATACATGCAACTTTCATTTTTGGGTTTTGAGCAAAAATTTCTGATGAAAAAAATAAAAATGTTACAATAAAAAAAATGAGTTTTTGTTTCATTCAGCAAATGATTTTTACAGTAATCAAAGAAATAAAAGCGTTTCCTTTTTAGCAGAAAACAATTTAAGCCACATAATTATTCACCCTCGGCCTCAGAAAACTTATTTGGATAACCAATGCAATCAAAACAATTCCTGCAAGCATTGCAAAGCTTTTTCCAAGATTACCCGCATCAGAAGATCTTCCTAAAAGATCGGTAATAAAAGCACCGGCAAACACACCTACCATATTCATGATTCCATAAGCGGTGGCTCTCAATTTTTGCGGAACAAACTGGCAAAGTATTGGCATATTGTTCGCATCAAACATGCCATAGCCAATACCAAAGCAAAGGGCAGCTGTGATGACGTTAAACAACGAATGTCCAAACCCTAATAACAATAGGGACGGGATCGTTAAACCCAAGCCAATCGCGCTCGTATAAATTCTTCCACGAATATTTTTTTGTACCCATCGATCAGAAAGTATTCCGCCAAAAATTACCCCAACAAAAGATGATCCTGCAATCGTAATAGTTGATAGAGGCCCAGCTTGCGACATTGGAATATGAAGGTTCTGCGCAAACAAAGTTGGCAACCAGTTTTTGGTAGCCCAACCGGGCAAACTCGGAATTGCAAAATAAAAAAGAATGATCCAGAAAGAAATATTCGTGAACAATAAGGCAAGTCCTTTTAACACCGGAGTCTTTTCTTTTACCAACATTTTTTCTGAAGATTTTAATTCAGGAATTACTTTTTTCTCTATTAAAAAAAGAATTAAAACAACCGAATAAACAATGCCAATAATTCCAAAAGAATGAAAGGTGAAATGCCACGTGTATGCTGCAGCAATGGTAGCGCCAAAGCCACCTAGCGCCTGACCGACATATAAACCGGTCATGTGAATTCCAATTGCCAGCGATCTTGTTTTATCGTTGTGATAATCCGTGATTAAGGACAACCCCGCCGGAATGTAAAGCGCCTCGCTGATTCCCATAAAAGCGCGCAACCAATAAACCTGGTGATAAGTTGTTGCCAATCCCATTCCATAAGTAACGGCAGACCAAACGAACAAGCTCACAACAATGAGCCATTTTCGATTTACTTTATCAGCGATGACTCCGGAGATGGGACTCATAATTCCATATATCCACAGAAAGATGCCCATTAAATAACCAAAGTTTGTAGCAGACTGCAATTCATGAATATCGATTTGCATTGAAGGACGCATCGTTGCCAGCATTTGCCTATCCATGTAATTGAGGAGCGCCACTACCCAAAGAAGAGCGACGACAATCCATTTATAATTTTTGCTTTCTTTCATGATTTATTTTTCAGACCGATTTCATACCGGTTGAGAACGTTTGTGTACATTTAGTAGTTACCACTTTTTACCTGGCACTTTCTACCTTCCCTATCCATACATCCGGCGTTCTCACTCCTGGTTTTATTTCTCCGTTTGAAACTATAACTTCATTTCCCCATTTTACATCAGTAGTTGTAACATGCGCAGGGAAAGGCAACTCACCAATTTTCGTCCATTGATTACTGATCGTATTGTAGAGCAATAAACTTTTATCAAAACCTTTATGACAGATACTTAAATTATTTTTTTCTTTCGTCAATTTTTGTTTTTCTTCCGAAGTTTTTGCCTGTGCAATTTTTGAAATCAATGTTTCAATCTGATGAAATATCTCTCCGTTATCAAAGCCGGTAATTAAAATTTCATTAGTGCCCAAAGCCACTCCCCCGGCGGCTGAGAGATTGGTAGTATGCGCGCCGTTAGAAATATCAGCGCATCTTTTCCACTTATTTTTTTGGAAATCAAAAGCAAATACCGTGTTGTGCAAATCACTGATTCCAGATGGAGTTTTAGACCTGCCTCCAATAACAAAAATCTTTTTCCCTGATTTCGAATTTTGTGCAACAACCGTTGTATTTGCCAAAGCCACGGGAAGATCAGGAAGTTTTTTCCAATGAAGATTTTTGTCTTTTAAATCCAAAGAAAAAAAACTATTGGAAGAATTGTTTTGTTCATCACCACCAACAACATAAACGACATCATCGATATTTGTAACTGCAACATTTGTCAAAGCCAAAGGCAAATCAGCCAACGGCTTTACATCGACGGCATTTTCTTTTTTATTCCATGTTAGTAAAAAACATTTATTGGAAATTCCATTTTCATTTTCGCCGCCAACATAAACGATTCCTGAGGGAGTTGAAGTGTTGCCGCAATAAGCGATAGATTGAGGAAGGACGGATTTTACATTTTTATTCCACGAATATTCAAATCCATTTTTCTGCAAAACAAAAATCTTGTCATAATAAACCTTCTTCCCTCCTTCCCACGGAAGTTTATTGTGAAAATTTGAACCTCCTGCCACAATCAACACATCATTATTTACCCCATTAATCGCACCTGCCAGCCCCAATGATGTTTTTGCATCACCGGCATCGGGAACGCTGGAAATTTTTTTCCACGATATGGTAAGCACAGGCTTTTGCGCCGATGAATAAAAAGTCATCAATGTAAAAATTGAAATTAGAAAGGCAACCAAACGAGTCATTATTTAGGATGGTTTCGTGGAGCAAAAGCTACTAAAATTTAATTGATCCACATCTTTTTTGAACAATTGAAACTGCTCGTCATTCATATTTTTTACAGGTAAGCGGAATTCGCCGCAATCAATACCAACAACTTTCATGTATGCTTTACCGGTAGCAATGCCGCCGTATTTTCCCAACAAAGTAATCATATCGATGGATTGTTGTTGCAGGGATTGAGCTTTTTCTAAATCGTTCTGATCGAAGGCATCAATCAAATCATAATAAAGTGGTGCAGCATAATTGAAAGTGCTGCCCACAGCGCCTTTAGAGCCAACCGCCAATGCTGAAAGCATATTTTCATCGCGTCCCCAAAGCATGTCATACTTTCCATTTTGAAAATGCAGGCAGGAAAGAAAATCCATAAAATCCTCATGGGTATATTTGATCCCTGCAAAGTTTGGAACCTTTCCTGCCACATTTTTTAACAGGTCAATCATAGGAAACCCGACTCCGTTCAACACCGGAATATGGTAATAATAAAATGGCATATCAGGAACTACATCAGCAATTTCTTTACAACAAGCGGCAAGCATTTCAACATTCGCTGGTTTAAAATAAAATGGCGCGGTAAATGAAACACCGTACAATCCGCACTGCTGCGCATATCGTGCAATGTCTTTACCATCTTCAATACTTGTGCCGCCCACTAAAGTCATTACCTGGAAATCGTTATCGTCTTTTGTAGCATCGCCCCAGGCTTTTATCACTGATTTTTTTTCTTCTGAGGTCATGGAAACGCCCTCTCCTGTTGACCCACAAATAAATGCGCCGGTAACTTTATTGTGTTTTAAAAAGCGGTAATATCCGGGAATTAAATCAGGGTTTACGCTTCCATCTTTTTTCATCGGAGTAAATGGAGCGGCGATTAACCCTTGCAGATGTTGTATTTTCATTATGGTTTGTAATTTAATCTTTTAATATTCTGTAATTAAATACTTGCATTATTTCTCCTTTTATTGGTAGAAATGATCTCTATTGAATAGGATTACAACTGAGATTCAAAAAGAAAACCAGCGGGAATTATTTCATTCCTGCCTTGGAATTTCAAATAAATAATACAAGTTGCGACGGTTCTAAAAAATAGGATAACCGGGTGTTTGTTCCAATGCAGGGTTATTCGTCAAAGTATTCCGGTCAATTGGCCACAACAACTTATATGGCTGAGAGGATGGAACACTTGTGTATTCGAAAACATATTTTCCACTTGCATCCATTCTTCTTAAATCGTACCAGCGCTTTCCTTCAAAAATGAATTCATGAAACCTTTCCTCAAGGATCGCTTCTTTCGGATCTGCATCAATCGCCTGATTTGGATATCCCTCAACAGCAGGATCATAGTTTGCACCAAACGCTCTTGCTCTCACCAAATTAATTTCATTCGAAGGATCTTGTCCCAATGCCACTTCAGCTTCTGCTTTCAGCAACAAAAGATCTGCATAGCGATAAATGGGATAATCGTTGGTGTAAACGCGGCTGCCTGCATTTTGTTCACCTTTATATTTACTTACAAAAGCGCCCGCAATCTGGTAATTGCCATTGTTCAAAGTGTAGGCAGCAGTAATGGAAGACCATTTGCGGCTGTCTTTATCATCAAATCTGCGGAAAGTCGCAATCTTTATCGGGGCTCTCAGCAATCCTCCCCAATTATCATCTGTTACATTAAATTTTCTGTTCTGTGCTGAATCATAATAATTAACAATGAGACCGGTCTGTGGCTCAAAAGTGCCTGCAAAGGGAAGACTGGATTCATTCAATTGATTATGGATCACATAAATCATTTCTGCATTTCCCTTATTGGATGAAGAAAATACATCGTTAAAATTAGAAAGCAAATGAAGAGAAGGAACATTGGTTTGAATGTCATTCAATGCATTCAACGCGGTAGTGGCATCAGCGGTGCCTCCGCCACGGTAACTTGTCCAAAGATAAACATGCGCCTTCAACATTAAAGTTGCAGCTTTTGACCAATAGCTTTTCTGGTTTCTGAATGAATAATCATTTCCAAAACTGTTTGCCGATAAGTCAATATCGCTTTTGATCAGCGCCATTACGCTGTCCTCGCTGGAAGCTGGCTTGGCAAGATGTGATACATCAATGGCGGTGGTTGGTTCGGTTTGAATGATCACTTTCCCCCAGGATTTTGTCAGCTGGAAATAATAAAAAGCGCGCATCCCATAAGCCATTCCGAGATAATAATTCTTGTTAGCAGGAGTAACGATTTCGAGTGTATTAAGCTTTGAAATCAACAGGTTGATCTGATTAATATTAAAATAAAAACCGCCAAAGTTGCTCACACCCGGGTTGTTGCCATCGAGCGTGTTGTTCCAAAGATTTTCAACCCCCTGGGTAGCCTCACCTGTAAAAGCGGAATTCGAGCCGGGATCAGTACCGAAAACATCAGAACGTCCTTCTCCTAAAAGTTCAAATGACGTGGTATTGTTTCTAAAAGCCTGCTCGATACCTGAAACAAAAGCATCTACCTGGTCAGAAGTTTTCCAATAACTGGCATCACTAAGGCTGCTGACCGGCGCAAGATCCAGTTGTTTCGTGCATGAATTGATGGCAATGGCAATAGTTAAAACCAAAACCAATATCTTACTATATTTTTTCATTTTGATAATTTTATTCGTTTAAAATGTCACTTGCACTCCCAAAACAAATGATCTTGGTGTTGGATAAGTTCCCTGGTAAACTCCCGGAACATTGTTTGGACTTGTTGGCGGCTCAGGTGAAGGCCCGCTAAAGTTGGTAATGTAAAATAAATTGTCTCCACTTACATAAACTCTCGCCTGTGAAAGAATTTTAGTTTTGGAAACGAGGTTGTGACTGAAATCGTATGAAAGGGTTATTTCGCGGGAAGCAAGATAACTTCCATTTTCATAAAACCTCGAATTGTTGCTGTTAAGTGCAACACTTGCGTTATTGATTCTTGTATAATTTTTCTTTCCGAGTGGAGCAGCCACCTGATCTGCGTAATATACTTTCGGAATATCCGTGTTCGGATTTTGAGGAGTCCAGGAATTTTTCTGCCAATCAATATAATTGAAAGTTCCCTGGTAGTTTCCCAAAATGCGCGCTACCTCGTCGTTGTAAATTACATATCCGGTAGCAAATTGAAACTGCGTGTAGAGGGTGAAACCTTTGTAAGCCAAAGTAGCGGTAAAACCTCCCGTCCATTTTGGATTGATGTTTCCGATATAAACCTGGTCGCGGTTGTCGATAGTATCGTTATGATCTACGTCGAGCCAGTTTACATCACCGGGCGTGATAAAACTTGTAGCGCTGGTGTTTGGACCACCAATTTTCGCAACAGCATCATACCTGTTACCTGCAATTTTATTGATTTCTGATTGGCTTTGGAAAATAGAAACTTGTTTGAAGGCATAAACATCTCCTAAAGTTTGGCCTTCCTGTAAGCCACCTACCCAAACAAGCTGCCCCGATTTTGGATCATAAATCTGGAAGCCACCCTGGCGATTGTTTGGCTGACCATTTGGCGGCAATTGCAAAATTTTATTTTTTACAAAAGAAGCATTGGCACCAATGTCCAATCTTAACCCGTTCGGCTGATTAATAATATTCGCATTCAACGCCATTTCATATCCCTTGTTCTGGAAAGTTCCCAAATTGGTTCTTACAGAATTAAAGCCTGTATAACCTGGTAATGACAAATTCGTCAACAGGTCGCTGGTTCTTCTATCATAATAATCAAAAATAAAAGTGATACGGTTTTCTAAAAAGCCAAGATCCAGACCTAGGTCAGCAGTTTTACTTTTTTCCCATCTTAAATTATTGTTGATAATTCCTGTATTGAGAAATCCTGCGTTGCCATTGTAGAGTCCTTGTAAACCATAACTTCCCTGAACTTCATAATCGCTTAAGCCTGCTACGTTTCCATTTACACCGTAGCTGATGCGCGGTTTAAAAGTTGAAACAACTTTGGAAATGCCACTATTCTGGAAGAACTTTTCTTTGTGCACATTCCATCCGGCAGACAAGCCTGGAAAAACGCCATATCTGTTTCCTTCGGGAAGACTTGAAACACCATCTCTTCTGAAAACAAGAGTTAATAAATATCTCCTGTCATAGTCATAATTAAGCCTTCCAAATTGTGAAGAAATGCGGTATTCAGATTTGTCACTATAGTTAGAGCCGGGATTGAAAACTGTCGAAGCATTAACCGTAGGAATATCATCGGTTGGAGCCTGGGTTCCCAAAACCTGCATATCAAATCCTTTCGTATCAAAATATTCAGCCCCTAACATGACATTCAAATTATTCTTTCCAAACGAATGTGTGTAATTAACGATTCCATCATATTGCTGTTGAAAACTTCTTGAAAAAGAAGCATAAGCGGTTCTGCTGGTATTACCTGGATTTACCGGATTTGAAAATATCTGCGAGTAAGTTTGAGTGGCTTTTTGAAAAGACTGATCCAGTTCTTCAAAATAGTACCCTGATCCGGTACCTTTTACATAAAGCCCTGGAATGATATCCCATTGAACAGAAGCATTTGCTGTGATGCGGTTCACTTCATTGGTTATGCTTCTTTTGCTTAGCCAGTATAACGGATTGCCATCATTAATTCCATTTCCCGGGTTTGGTTTGGTTTTAGCAGAATCCAACCACGGATTCATGGTAGGCCATAAAGCAAGATTACGATACATATTATTTATCTCGCTTCCATTTACACCGATTTGTGAAGAAGTGGATGCATTGACTCCGGAACTAACTTCTACATTAGGTTTCACTTTGTAGGAGCCGTTCAAATTTCCTGAAAAACGCTTGTAACCTGATCCTACAATTACCCCGTCTTCATTATAATAATCAAAGCTTGAATAATATTTTCCTTTATCATTTCCGCCCGTTACATCTATATAATGATCCTGAGTTTGTGTATTTCTGAAAACAATATTTTCAATTTCGCCGCTGTGGTCTTTAAAAATAATCGTTCCGCCATAAGGGTCGCCAACGGTGTCCCATCCTTTTGTTAAAAGATAAGCATTAGATGGATCAAATTCTCTGATGTCAAAGGTGGAAAGATCAGCCGAATCCGTAAGCAATCCATAGCCACGGCTTTTATTGACATCGGAAAGCGATCTGCCTGAATTTAAATTTCCAAGACGATTATAATAAATATAATCTTTAGCATCTAAAAAGTTATATCCTTTTCTGGCAGAATTATAACCTTGAGTAAATTTATAAGAGATTTCCGCTTTGCCATTTTTTCCACTTTTGGTAGTGATCAGAATCACACCATTATTTGCCCGTGCACCATAAATGGCAGTAGCAGCGGCATCTTTCAACAATTGGATGGATTCAATATCTTCCGGTGGAATATCATTATAAGAGCGGATAATTCCATCAACAACCACCAATGGGCCACCAGGATTATTGATAGAAGCGCCACCTCGTAATAATACCGAAGGTCCGGCTCCCGGCTGTCCTGTCGTATTTACTACATTCAATCCGGGAAGTGTTCCCTGCAAGGCACTTCCTAAATTCGCTCTCGGTACATTTTTCAAAACAGTCTGGTCAAGTTTGGCAACAGAACTGGTAATTGTTGACCGGTTTTGAGTGCCGTAACCCACTACCACTACCTCGCCAAGTTTACCGGCACTGGCGTGCATTTCCACAGTCAAATTTGAAGAGGCACCGACTTTTACAGTTTCAGCATTGTACCCGGTGTGACTGAAAGTGATCACGTCTCCGGTTGCAGCGTCAAGAGTAAATTGACCATCGGCGTTCGATTCCGTGCCCACTCCGGAACTTTTAATAATAATACTTACCGCACTTAATGGTTTTCCATCCAGATCTGAAACCACCGTTCCTGTTACTTTCTTTACTTGAGCCCAGGTCGCGGCTGACAGCAGGAAGGAGGCAAGTAAAATTCCAATTTTCACAAAAGAAAATTTCATTTTAGATTGTTTTAATTTATAAATGTATTATGTTTGACATAATAAAAGTAAAAGGTTAAATTTAGATAACCAAAAAAAGATTCAATTTTTTTTATAAAAAAAGCTTTTTCAACGAATCAATGATACTTTTGTCACATTACCTTTAAGTAAATCACATTATGAACACATCGGTTTTTAAAAAAAATCTGAAAACAATCGATACCAGTTCTTTGGTCGATAAAGTAGAAAAAAAACTTGTAGAGATCCTGCAACAAAAGAAACTCAAAGTGGGCGACAGCATTCCGAAGGAATTGGAACTTGCCGAAACGCTTGGAGTGAGCAGAACGGTTATAAGAGAGGCTCTGCTACGGTTGAGAATGATGGGTTTATTAGAATCGAAAAAGAAAAAAGGCGCGGTAATTACGAATCCGGATCTTTTTGGCATCATGAGCAAAAGCATGAATCCACACATCCTTGACCAGGAAACGCTAAAAGAAATTTTTGAGATAAGATTGGTATTGGAAATTGGAATGGCTGATTTTCTTTTTCAAAGAATTACGAAAGAAGATATTGCTGAGTTATATGAAATTGTGAAAAAAGAACCGCTGGTTACCGATCAGCATCTTTTTAATATTGGCCACGAAGTTGCGTTTCATGGAAAACTTTATGAAATAACCGGCAATGAAACTTTGAAGAAATTCCAGAAAATGCTGCTGCCGGTTTTTGATTATGTACATCACAGCGGGTTGCTTGGAAAACCCATTATGTTTAAAAATTTTGTTTCACATAAAGGATTGGTAGATGTTTTGGCAACCGGAACTCCCGAATTATTTAGAAATGCCATGCGTAAACATTTGGAAAATCATTTCATGCGCTTGTTTGATTAATACTTTTGCTATTCAGTAAACAAAGCTTTAATGCTTTTTCCTGTTTTTGATCAGTGACAATAAAATACAGAATGTGTTAAAATGAAATTGCTGTATTCAAATCCTTTAAGCGGAAAACAGGCAATTTTTCGTTTTGTGAATTTATTTTATTCCCTTACCTTCGCAAACTCAAAAAATACATGGAGACTTAATAAAAGAAAGCCATGTTTTAAAGCAAAATAATATGAAAAAAGACATTCACCCAGCAAATTACAGATTCGTAGTTTTCCGCGATATGAGTAATGGCACTATGTTTTTGAGCCGCTCAACAGCCGCTTCAAAAGAAACTGTTCAATGGGAAGATGGGAAGGAATACCCGGTTATAAAACTGGAAATTTCCAACACCTCTCACCCATTTTATACCGGTAAAAACATGCTGGTAGATACTGCAGGCCGTATCGATAAATTCAGGAAGCGCTACGAAAAAAAGAAATAATATTTTTTTTTTGATTTTTTTATCCCCCTTCATTGGGGGATTTTTTATTAATTATCACATCGTAAATAGTCTTATTTAAAAGAAAAGCAAATTTGAAAGAAAAGCAAATTACTGATTTGACAATTTAAAGTATCTTTAGGCAGAGAATTAAAAACGATCATTATGATTGCAATTATTGGAACATATGAAAACGGTTACATTAAGCTTGATAACGATTATCCAACAAACAGCCCTGTCAAAGTTATTGTAACCTTTTTGGACGATATAGAAATAAAATCAGAAAGAGTACTTTCATTATCAGATTTTTCCTTTTCTAAAAGCCAGGAAAATTTAGAAAATTTTAAAGGATCCTTGAGTGAAACAGTTATTGAAGAAAGAAGATTAGAAGAATGAAAATATTTTTAGACACCTCGTCTTTAGTCAAACTTTATCACCGGAAAACAGGAACAGATGAACTTGAGCAGATGTTTTCCAAGTTAAACATTACCCACACATTCCTTTCAAAAATCCCGAAAGCAGAATTCACTTCTACAATTTGGAAAAAAGTCCGGACAAAGGAAATTACGGAATCACAAGCACAAATAACATTGAAATTATTTGAAACAGATTTTCCAAAATTTATTTTTCGTGTAACAGATAGTCTTATTATAGAACAGGCACGAATTCTAATTTCAAAATATGGGAGGCAAGGATTAAGAACTCTTGATAGTATACAACTCTCTACTTCCATTTCTTTATCGAAAACAGCAGATTTGTTTTTAACCGGTGACAATCTCTTAAAATCGTTTTTTAAAGCAGAAGATTTGCAAACGGAAATTAGCGTCTCCTTTTAAATCCATTGTTCCTGATGAATATTTTGCTTGATGATATTTCCTTCGAAAACTCCTTGTTTCCTTTTGGTATTGTACGTTCTGTAGCGCACACCAGGCTCGGAATTCTTACCGTTTTTGAAAAGTGGCAATTTTATTTTCCCGGAAAAGTTTTTATTGCATCTGAAAAATTAATTCGCGGTTTCAATGAAACGGAATGCATTAAATATCCGGCCAACTTTATTCCTTCCCATGAATTTTTAAAACAAGTTTCTGTTCAAAAAGAGAAACTTCCTTTTACAACTGATTGTAAGATTTTAGAACATCCGTGGCAAATATTTGAATACAATACCTGGGCAATCAATCAGGATTTTAAAATGATAACGGAAGAAAGAACTTCGGAAAAAAAACATTCTTCTAACCAATTTATTGCTCCTGAAAATATTTTTATAGAACCAGGGGCAAAAATAAATTTCTCTGTACTAAACGCGGAATCAGGTCCAATCTATATCGGCCACCATGCAGAAATACAGGAAGGCTCCTTGTTGCGTGGACCAATTGCTATCGGCAATGAAAGCCGCGTAAAAATGGGTACAAAAATTTACGGAGCGACAACCGTTGGGCCGAACTGTCTTGTTGGCGGGGAAATAAAAAATTCTGTATTGATGGCTTTTTCAAATAAAGGGCATGATGGATATTTGGGGGATTCGGTTATTGGCGAATGGTGCAACCTGGGCGCCGGAACGAGCAATTCCAATTTGAAAAACAATGCATCGACCATCAAAATATGGAGCAAAAAAGAAAATAACTTTGTCGTTGCTGGAAAAAAGTGTGGTTTACTGATGGGCGATTACAGCCGTTGTGCCATTAATACTTCTTTCAATACAGGCACGGTTGTGGGAATATGTTGCAGCATTTTTGGAAATTCATTTCCTCCAAAATTCATCGATAGTTTTTCATGGGGGAATCAAAAATATAAGTTGGAAAAAGCGATCGAGGACATCAATAACTGGAAAAAATTAAAAGACCAGGAAATTACTCAAACAGAAATTCAATCTTTAAAAAATATCTATCAAAAAAATAAAAATCAATGAGAAAACAAATAGCAGCAGCAAACTGGAAAATGAATTTAACGGTTGAACAAGCTATCACATTACTCGATGAAATTGTAAGCAAAAATATCAAGCTTTCAGAAAACCAGGAAGCGGTTTTCGGCGTTCCGTTTCCTTATCTTTTATTAGCAAAAGATAGAATAAGCGACAATAAAAACTATTTTGTTGCTGCGCAAAACTGTTACACAAAAGAGTCAGGCGCATTCACCGGAGAAGTAAGCGCAGCAATGCTTTCATCACTTGATATAAAGTATGTAATAGTAGGACACAGCGAAAGAAGGGAATATTTTTCAGAAGATAATCAGACACTATCTTTAAAAGTGGACGCGTGTCTGAAAAATAATCTAAAGCCGATATTTTGTTGCGGAGAATCTTTAGAAATCAGAGAAGCCGGAACTCAAAATGATTATGTAGAAACTCAACTAAAAGAAAGCCTTTTTCATTTGGATCCATCAGCCATAAAAGATTTCGTCATTGCGTATGAACCAATATGGGCGATCGGTACAGGCAAAACGGCGACAGCCGATCAGGCACAGGAAATGCATGCACACATCAGGAATGTTTTGGAAAAAAAATATGGAAATGAAATTGCACAAAGTGTTTCAATTTTATACGGAGGAAGTGTGAAAGCGAATAATGCAAAAGAAATTTTCAGCAAGCCGGATGTGGATGGTGGACTTGTTGGCGGCGCTTCTCTGAATGCCACAGAATTTGCAGAAATAATTAAAAGCCTGAAAAGTTAATCCGCTTTTCCTGCTATTTATATCTTTCATCTTCATACTTTACTCAATCATAGAAGTGTAAAATTTGCGATACAAATGAATCTAAATGAGGCGATATGAAAGTGTCCTTTTATATTTATTTTTCAAATTTTAAAAATTGTAAAAAATGAAAAAACTTCTCATTGCAGTCCTCTTGTTTGCAGGCTCATTTAGTTTTGCAAGTGCACAAACAAAACAAAAAACAGAACACAAAAAAACCACTACTACTGCCGCTGTAACTCCGGCTGCAAAAACAACTGACAAAAAGGTTGAAAAATCTACCACTCATGTGAAAGCAGATGGGACAGCAGATAAACGCTACAAGGAAAATAAAACCGTTACAAAAACGACCGGCCCATTAAAAAAAGACGGCACTCCTGATAAAAGATACAAAGCAAATAAGAAATAATTTTTCCTGTTTTCTAAAATAAAATTGGCCGTAACATACGGCCAGTTTTGTTTTAGAAAATTGCGGGAAGAGAACAAATGACATCGTCCCTGACACAGCAAAGCAATAAATAGTTACCATTGTTTTGCTGTTTAATTAACTTCTCAGTAAACAAACAAATAAGCTCAACTCTTTTTTAATTGTTTAGAAAATTCAATCAACATAATCTACTCAAATAATTCAGTTTGAGCAGAAGGTTTTTCCTGTTCTACCCAATCCATCTGATCATTTTTTGAATAATCTGTAAGCTTGTTTCCTATCGCTCGCCAGCCCATCACATCTACCACTTTGTGGAGTTTTATTTTTGCTTTT
>JAICYZ010000206.1 GCA_025933935.1 Chitinophagaceae bacterium | reverse complement strand
GCATACTGAAAGGGGATTTTATATTGCAAAAGGAAGCGTGGAAGTTTCTGGAAATAATTATCATGCCGGTCAGATGCTGGTGTTTAATAAAAACGAAGAACCGGCTATACGGGCAAAAGAAAATAGTACACTGATGCTTTTAGGTGGAGAGCCACTTGGAGAAAGATTTATCTGGTGGAATTTTGTTTCTTCCAGCCGAGATCGGATTGAACAGGCAAAAGAAGATTGGAAGCAAGGCCGTATCAAATTGCCACCGGCGGATAATCATGAATTTATTCCGCTTCCGAACGATAAGTCGCGTCCTGCAGGAAGCGCACCAAAACCAGAGCCGCTTTCCTGAAAAAGTATTTTATCAGTCAACCGGTTCCAGATCTTTTTTAGCCAGCCATCCATGCGTTGATTCGCCTTTTTTATTGATATAAACTACATATACAAAACCATTCTCCTCCTGCGTTGGCACTAATACGAGGTCTTGCCGTGGTTCGAGATAAAAGCTCTTTCGCTTGCCTGAATCAGGTGCTGAATGGAACCATGTTTTGTTTAAAACGGTATATCGTTTTGAAGAATGATCTTCAGGTTCAGCTTTGTTTACGGGGTGCACGGTAGTTTTTGTGGCATTGTTTTTTTTCACCGATGCCCTTTTTGTTGACGATTTAATTGTTGAATCGCGCACCGGCATTTTTGAAATAGTGTTAACCGAATCGGCAACAGTCAAATCGGAACGATTGGATTTTTTATTGTCTTTTAAATAATACAAATACGTCCAGCCAGCGGTAATAATTAAAATAAATATAAGAAGCAATGCAGGAACAGCTTTTCTTCTGCGCTTTTGTTTTTTCAATGGCGCAGGGCCAGAATAAAAACGATGAAGGCTATCTTTTTTTGTAGCAACAATTGCCTTTCCATGCGTCTGAAACCGATCATCTTTTTCAACAGTATCATCGATTTGTTCTTCTGATGAAATTAATTTGTAATCATTAAAATTGAGGTTATAATTGTTCGCTTTTATATCATAGGCATTTATAAAAAAACAATTGCTGCCTGATATCTCTTTCCTTTTTTTCCATTGGTCCAAAACCACATTAACCTCCGTCATTTCTTCAGAAAGAAGGATCTCATTTTGATCCGGATTTGTAATTGTTTCATTTACCGTGCGTCTTTTCGTGCGCTTTCCCATTTTGCAAAACCAAACCTCGCTCGTTGTTTCAAATCCGTGTTTACTAAAGATCAGAATGCCTGCTGCTGAGTAAGATTTTCCATGGGGAAATAGATGAATCACCCCTTCCAGATTGGTATTATCTACGATCTCTTTACGGATGTTCTCAAATTCAGGAAGAAAACTTTTTAATAAATTTTCGGATACCAATACAATGGCACGGCTTCCTGCGTGCAAATTTTTGAGTATATCATTTAACAGAATTATTTCCGGTTGCACATTTTCTGATGATGCATCTTCTGCAAACATGTTGTCTGCGTTTCCGGCCGGCAATAAATTCGAAATAAAAAGTGTTGGCTTTTGTGTGAGCGCTACATCTGTAGAAGGTAGCGTTTCGACATCCGGCTCATTTATGCCATGTAGCATCATCCGCATTCCTGCTATACGAAGCAACGAAGGATGCGATTGCAATCCTTTCAGCGTTGAAGAAAGATGTTGCAAGGGCGCGTGATCGTTTTCAATATATGCAGCAGCATTTACTAATAGACTTCCGTTTCCGGTAGAAATATCACAAATGATATCATCCGCGCAGGGTTCGGCAATGGAGACCATCAGGCTGTAAATAGCTGTTGGAATAAATTGTGATTCCTGTATCGTTTGTGCTTTGCTAAACAGGTATTCGATAATTGCAGACTGAGTAGCCGTATCAGACGATTCAATTAAATTAACGATCTCAATAACGTTGATAAGCAATTTGGAAGTTGGTTTCAGCATTAAAGGCGTTCTGAAAAACGGGCTATATAAAAAATCAGATTGCGCGTATTCGCTCATCAGATCAAGAATTCCAAATTGCCTGGTAAAAAGATCATGAATGGCTGCCGCTTCCATATCTCGAAATTCAGACCAGCTGAATTCTTCAATTTCTTTACTAAAAGTAAAATGTCTTGATTTAAGCGGGGAGAGATTTTTTGAGATCAGATCAAGATCTTCTGATTTTTTGAGAAAATAAATGTAAGCGGTGAGATCAAGAAGGGCGACCGGTCTTAAATTGCTAAGAGGCCAACAATTGTCCCATTTCTGATCAATAACCTGTTTTAAATTAGAAGTAAGCATAAGTATTAAAATCTCTATCTTATAAACAAAAACTTTGCTAAAAATTTTTTTATCATTAATCTCCGTTGAATTCACGCTCACGGATTTAAAAATTAATAAAAAGTTAACTGATAAATTAAACTCAGCAGTTTTCATTTAACAAAAAAAATATTGGTACGAAAAGAACAATTGATCCATAGTTTTATCTTTACAGAAATCTATAAAAATAAATTATGAAACACCTTTTTATGATGTTGTTGCTTTTCTCTTTTTTCCAGGTAAAAGCGCAAAATACGAATGAAAGCATTAATGAAAAGGCCGATACTGCCTTTGTGGGAAAAATCATTAAGGACAAAAATGAAAATACCCGCATGTATTTAACCGGATTTCAACAAACGCTTGATAATAGCGGTGTTTATACAACTACTTATATTTTTGGATCAAAGATGTCAAAACCAACGATTGACGTGAATATGAATATGAAATTCGATGCGCCATTGCTTTTTGAGGGACCGATTGGATTTGAGTATGGCCCTTACGGAACCGGCAGATATTCCGGCTCCGGCGCACTTAAAAGCAACAATACGTACTTGTATCTGCAGGGGCAGTTTATCGCGCCGGGACATCATTTTTATATAAAAATAAAAAGCAAGCAGAAACCAAAGCCGGTCATAAACGGGATTGAAGGTCAGGCAAAGTTTTGAAATTAAGCAGCGTTTGCAACTTAATATTGTTCTTTTTCGTTAGGAAAATCTTTCGATTTTACATCTTTAATATAATGCTGAACTGCATTCGTTATTGTCTCGTTCAGGTTTAAATAAGTTCGCAGAAATCTTGGTTTAAAGTCTGTATTAATGCCCAACATGTCGTGCATGACCAGCACTTGTCCATCGCAACCATTTCCTGCGCCGATGCCGATTGTAGGGGTAAAAAGTTTTTGAGAAACTTCTGTTGCCAATGCTGCAGGAATTTTTTCCAACACAATGCCAAAGCATCCTGCTTCCTGCAAAAGCATTGCATCATTTTTTAGTTTTTCTGCTTCCTGTTCTTCTTTTGCCCGTACCGTATAAGTGCCGAATTTGTAAATCGATTGTGGCGTTAAACCCAGATGTCCCATTACCGGAATTCCTGCGCCGACAATTCTTTTTACCGAATCAATAATCTCTTCGCCGCCTTCCAGCTTGATCGCATGAGCGCCGGTTTCTTTCATGATCCTGATGGTTGAATTCAAGGCTTCTTTGCTGTTTCCCTGGTAGCTTCCAAAAGGAAGATCTACAATAATTAGAGCACGGTTACAACCACGCACAACGGAACTTGCGTGGTAGATCATTTGATCCAATGTAATAGGCAAGGTGGTTTCATGGCCAGCCATTACATTACTGGCACTGTCTCCAACTAAAATAATATCTATGCCGGCAGCATCAAAAATTTTTGCAAATGAAAAATCATAAGCGGTGATCATCGAAATTTTTTCACCCGATTCTTTCATCTTTTGTAAGGTGTGGGTCGTTACTCTTTTTACTTCTTTATTTACTGACATGGGATGTTTTTTTAAAGAAGCGACCAGCTAAACGGCTCTGCATTAGAATAAACCTTTGAACAATCGCGTTTGCAAAAATAATGCAATGTCCTGATGTGCTGATGTGCTAATTTGACCATGTAAGGATGTGAAACCAATGAAATTTCAGTAAAGAAATAAATAAGCTGGATTTTCATTTTCGGATTTTATGAATGTTGATGAATAAGAAATAATATTTTTGATGTTCTCTTTTTACAAAATTTATAAAAGAGTTTAAAAAATCCGTCAAGTTGAAAAAAATGCGTTCAGTCAATATAATCATCCTTTATGCTCAATTGCTCATTGTTACCTTTTTCGTTTCTGAAAAAACAAATGCACAACCTGGAGGCGATCAATCGCAGATTGTTTATTTCAAAAGCGGTAACGGGCCTCTTTGGAACAAACAGCAATTGGATTCTTTTTTGATTGCCCGAACCTCAAAGAGATCCAGGCTTATTCCAAAGATATCAGCCGCTGAACAAAAAGGAGACACATTGGTTTATCAATTAAACCTCGTGCAGGATCCAAATCCAACAGACATCAATGGCCGTTATTTAACCGGTCAGCCGCTTCCGGATTTTAATTTTAAAGATATTTATGGAAAGGAAATGAAATTGAAAGATTTAAAAGGAAAACCGTTGGTCATTAACTTTTGGTTTGCCGGCTGTATTCCCTGCTTGTCAGAATTGCCTGAGTTGAATGCGTTGAAAGAAAAATATAAAAATTCGGATGTCATATTTCTATCAATGACTTTTGAAAAAAAGAGTACTGTCATTAATTATTTAAAAAAACATCCGTTTAATTTTATTCCAATTTCAGATGTGAAAGCCTATTGCGATCACATGACTGATTTGTATCCGCTTACGTTGTTTATTGATAAAACCGGTATCATTTCATCCGCAGAACATTTGATGCCTCCATTGTTTAATTACCAGGTAAGTAAACGCACCGATCAGCTTGATCCGTCGCTGTTTGAAAAAAATATTAATGCGATAAAATAATTACCAGCAAAGCAACAAATATTAAACAATTCAATTCTTAATTCAGGCGGTTCACCACGCACCATCCGCTAATGGATCCGATCCCCCCGAACTTCCATACTTTGCATTAACCCCGTTTCATAATCAATCCATTCTTTCCATCTTTTTCTTACCTTTTCTTTCGGTAAGTAAGTATCGGCCAGGTTGATGAATAAAGTATAATGACCCGCTTCACTTTCCATAAATCTGCGGTAAAAAGAGCGCATGTATTCGTCTCGCAGTCCTTCGCTCAATCGCTTGAAACGCTCACAGCTCCTGGCTTCTATCAACGCCATTGTCAGTAAATGATCCAAAAACCTTTCCTCCGGGCTGCCGCCTTTTTTCTGGAATCCGATCAGTTCATTTACATAGACGTCTTTGCGCTGTGGCCCCAGTGTCAGATTTCGTTTGTGCATCTCCGTTAGTACCTTCCTGAAGTGCCCCCATTCTTCTGTAACAATTGGCGCCAGCTCAGTTACCAGCTTTTCTTTATTGCTGTATTTGCTGATCAGGGTAATGCAACTTGTTGCCGCTTTTTGTTCGCACCAGGCGTGATCCGATAATATATCTTTCAGCGAGATCGATGCAAGATCCACCCAGCGCGGATCGGTAACCAATTTTAAACCTAAAATATTTTTTGTGTCTTGTGATAGGGTTTCCATTTTTCAAAAATAATTACATTATTACATTATTTCATTGTTACATGGTTTGATTCTTACATTGTTGTATGAGTCAGTGCAATGAGATGGTGAAGGCAGTAATGAGTGCACGCAGAAAATTAGCTCATTAGCAATTAGCAAATCAGCACATTAACTAATTTTGCCCCATGAATGAAGATTTTCTAAACAAAAAATTACAGGAAAGAATTGATGCAAATGCTTTACGGTCGTTGATTGTAAACAAAAACAAAATTGATTTTTGCAGCAATGATTATTTGGGAATTGTAAAAAATAAATTAATTGAAAGATCTGCTTCTTCAAATCTTTCGCATGGAAGCACTGGCTCACGCCTGCTTTCCGGGAATTACGAATTAATAGAAGAAACGGAAAAAATGATTGCCGGTTTTCATCACGCGGAAGCAGGATTAATTTTTAATTCAGGTTATGATGCCAACACAGGCGTTCTTAGCTGTGTTCCACAAAAAAATGATACCATTATTTATGACCAGTTGAGCCATGCGTCACTGCGTGACGGAATTCGTTTGTCGTTTGCTGCGTTTTTTTCTTTTTTGCATAATGATTTGCACGACTTGCAAAAGAAGCTGGCTTCTGCAAAAGAAAATTCAACAAATATTTTTGTTGTGACGGAAAGCGTATTTTCTATGGATGGCGATGTTGCACCGTTAAAAGAAATGGCGAGTTTGTGTGAAAAATTCAATGCAGCTTTAATCATCGATGAAGCTCATGCAACGGGTGTCATTGGTCAGCGCGGAGCTGGTCTTGTTCAGGAGTATAATCTGCAAGATAAATGTTTTGCACGCATCCATACTTTTGGAAAAGCATGCGGAGCACATGGAGCAATAGTGCTGGGTTCCGAAAAGTTGAAAAACTATTTGATCAATTTTTCACGGCAATTTATTTACAGTACTGCCTTGCCGGCGGCAGCCGCGGAAGCTATTTCTATCTCTTACAAAACTTTTCCTGAAATGGAAAAGGAGCGAAATCATCTGAAAGAGTTGATTGGTTTTTTTAAAAACGGGCATTCAAAATATCAAATTTTACCCAGCGATACTCCGATCCAGATTGTGATCATCCCGGGCAATGAAGAAGTAAAAAAAGTAGCAAAATCGTTACAGCAAAATAACCTGGACATTCGCCCAATCCTTTATCCGACAGTGCCGAAAGGAGCGGAACGTCTCCGGATTGTAATGCATGCTTTCAATACTTTTGATGAAGTAAAAACGCTATTGCAAATATTGAATTACTCTGATTAACCCTTTTATTTACAGCTTATTCGTGCTCGTTCAAAATTCATTTCTTTTTGTGGTACAATCTTTGAAATGTGGTGAAAGAACTAAAAAAATTGATTAATGAAACATTTGAAGAATTTATTTTTTGCCCTGCCTCTTTTTGCTTTTATCATGATCGGATGCAATG
>JAICYZ010000377.1 GCA_025933935.1 Chitinophagaceae bacterium | reverse complement strand
CTTGAAAAGTATGGAGCTGTAAGTGAAGAAACGGTAAAAGAAATGTTGTCGGGATTATTGGATCAGATGAAAACCGATTTTGGAATTGCTGTTTCCGGAATTATGGGTCCGGATGGAGGAACAGCTGAAAAGCCGGTTGGTACCGTGTGGGTTGCTGTAGGAAATAAAGAAAAACAATTTGTTCAAAAATTAAAACAACGTTTTGAGCGTAAGAAAAATATAGAAGTTACTTCAGTCATGGCGTTGAACATGATGAGGAAATTCATCCTGGAAGAGAATAAGATTTGAGTTTATTTGTTTGTTTGCTGCTCAAATAACCATTACAGAGAAACATTATCCCGTGAATGTTTCGAATCTTTTATTTTATCAAAAATCCAATAAGTAATTTTGGTTGATAAGATTCCCAAACCTGCGCCAGCAACTACTTGCGAGAAGTAATGCTGCTTTCCGTATATTCTTAAAACACCAACGGATGTTGCGATAATATAACCGCTATAACTTAATAAAGGATGCTGATCTTTTAATTCCTGGTGTAATATTTCGGCGCCACGAAAAGCATTTGCTGTATGACCGGAGGGAAAGTCTGTATTATTTGTATTGAAACTTTTTATATTACGCGAAATAATCCTCATTCCGAACCCGAGTGCACCGGTAATAGCAATGGAGCCGGCATCAAGTATAAGATGTTGTTTAAAACTGTGAGCCGTTTTTATTTTGAAAGCATCCAGTGAATACACTGTCGCAGATGGAAGCCACATCAGGTAATCCGATGCATTGGAGTGGAAATGAGGATACTTTTGCTGAACGTGAGCCATTATCTGGTTGTCTAACTTTGAAATATCATTTACAACCGGTTTTAATCCTCCATAAATCAAAAATGTAGCAGGAATAATAAGCGCAGGAGCTTTTAAATAAAGTTGCTTCTTATTATTGGTGCGAATGCCTTCAAAAGCAGGTCTGGAAACTGCAGAATCCTGTGCAAATGAGGAAAGGGAGTAAAAGCTTAAAAATAAAGCTGTAAGTATAAAACAAATCTTTCTCTTAGTCATTTGAAGGTCTTCAGTAAATGTTGTGTAAAATATTTTCGTGTATGAATTACGTTGGTTTTATTTTCATTAAAATATGGTAATAAACCGGCTCAAATATACAGTTAAAAGTCATAAAAGATTTTTCATATAAGAAATACAAAATCGATTTAATTATTCTTTCGCTGCAACAATTAATCTGTTTGAAAAGCAGATTGACGCTTGTTTTTCCATGATTAATCTTCAAGTATCTTTGCTGTTATGGCTTATAAAAATTTGCAGGAATTTATCCATGTTTTGGAAAAAGAAAATGAACTCGTTCGGATAAAAGATTATGTAGATCCGAAACTGGAAATGGCTGAAATTACTGATCGAATCAGCAAAAGCAACAATGGCGGGAAGGCGCTGCTTTTCGAAAACACCGGTTACGATTTTCCTGTTCTTATGAATGCTTATGGAAGTGAAAAAAGAATGTGCCTTGCGCTTGGCGTAAATGATTTGAATGACACCGCAAAAGAAATAGAAAAGCTGTTTCAGTTGTTGTCTTCACCGAAAGAAAATATTTTGGATAAATTAAGATTACTTCCGAAGCTTGGCCAGTTTGCAAGCTGGATGCCGAAAGTGTGGAGTGGGAGAGGAGAATGTCAGCAGGTAATTATGAAGGAGCCTGATATAACCAAGCTTCCTGTGATAACCTGTTGGCCAAAAGACGGCGGCCCGTTTGTAACACTTCCCATTATTCATACAAAAGATCCAAACAATCATTCACGAAATGTTGGCATGTACCGCATGCAAATCTTTGGTCCACAACTCACCGGAATGCATTGGCACAAACATAAAGTTTCAGCAAAGCATTTTAATGAATATAAAAAATTAAATCGTCGCATGCCGGTTGCGGTTGCGCTTGGCGGCGATCCTGTTTATGCTTATGCAGCTACCGCACCTTTGCCCGAAAACGTAGATGAATACATGCTTGCAGGTTTTTTGAGAAAGAAAAAAGTAGAGTTGGTAAAGTGTATTTCTCAACCGGATATAGAAGTTCCGGCTGATGCAGATTTTATTATTGAAGGATATGTAGATCCGGAAGATGAATTAATTTGGGAAGGACCTTTTGGCGATCATACCGGTTATTATTCTTTGCCTGACTGGTACCCGAAATTTCACATCACTGCGATTACTCATAAAAAAAATCCGGTTTATCCTGCTACGATTGTCGGCATTCCGCCACAGGAGGATGCATGGCTCGGAAAAGCAACCGAGCGGATATTTTTAGCTCCCATTAAAATGACTTTGGTTCCCGAAATTATTGATATGGAAATGCCGGTAGAAGGTGTATTTCATAACCTGGTAATTGCAAAAATTGAAAAAGATTATGCAGGTCAGGCACAAAAAGTAATGAATGCCATGTGGGGGGCCGGACAAATGATGTTTAATAAAATATTGGTGGTCACTGCTTCCAAATCTGAAACTTTTAAACTTTCGGATTATGAATCTTTGGCAAAACATGTTTTTAAAAATCTCAATCCTTCCACCGATATTTATTTTTCACAAGGGCCAATGGATGTGCTGGATCACAGTTGCAGCAAAATGGGTTTTGGCGGCAAAATGTGCATTGATGGAACCTACAAATTTGATGAAGAAAAAGATGAACAGTTTTCGTCTGTTCCTCCCCGTTATAATGCAAATTCTTCAGATGAATTGAAAAATATCTTCCCGGAAATAAAATCTATTAATTCTTCTTTAATTGAAAAAGAAATTCCTTGCCTGATTATTGCAGTTGAAAAAAATAAGAAAGATCATTTAAGATCATTGCATACTGCCATTTGTGAAATGAGAATTATTGAAGGAATAAAAATGATTTTATATGTAGAGCATACAGTTGATCCAAATGATCTGCCGGTTGCTCTTTGGCGGTTTTGCAACAATCTTGATCCAAAGCGTGATCATTTTATAGCAAAGAAACAAATATCCGCAAAT
>JAICYZ010000173.1 GCA_025933935.1 Chitinophagaceae bacterium | reverse complement strand
ATTCATGGAGCAGACTGGATATTTGGCCAAACTACAATGGATACAATACATGGAACGGACAACAAAATTTTATTGGAGTTAATTCTTTTGAAAAATATTGGAATGAAAAAATGATTCCTCAGAAGGAGAAGAATTATGATGCGTTGAATTATTTGCCTGGATTTTATCATGTTATATACAAAAATAGAGTAGTGATGGCCCGAGGAGGTACTCCGGATTATGGATTAATTTCACCTCCAACTGTAAATTCTATTCAATTTACTCCTCCAAAAATTGTCCCTGATGAAGAAATGTTGAAAGTTGCTGATTCTGCTTCTTTTGTTACAGGTATTTCACAAAATAATTCAGGTTCAATTGACCAATCCCAAATTCAAATCCGAAAGAACTTCAATGAAACCGCTTTCTTTTTTCCTGAATTAAGAACGGATAAAGATGGAAATATTGAATTTAGTTTCACGATGCCTGAAGCGCTTACGCAATGGAAACTGATGACGCTCGCACATACAAAGGATTTAGCAAGCGGTTATGCTGAAAAAACAATTGTGACACAAAAAGATTTAATGGTTCAGCCAAATTCGCCCCGCTTTTTCCGTGAAGGAGATAAAATGGAATTCAGTGCCAAAATTGTAAACATGACGGATAAAGCAATCAGCGGGAATGCCGAATTTCATTTACTGAATGCATCAACCATGAGTCCGGTAGATGTCTTGTTTAAAAATGCAAAGCTTACGAAACCCTTTACAGCAGCCGCCGGACAAAGTGTTGGCGTAAATTTTTACATTGAAATTCCCAACAATTTTAATGACGCCGTTGTTTATAGAATTACAGCAAAAGCGGGAAATGTAAGTGATGGTGAAGAAGCAGCTATTCCTGTCGTAACAAACAGAATGCTGGTGACAGAAACAATGCCTTTGCCGATGCGCGGAGATGGGAGTAAAGATTTTAAATTTGAAAAGCTACTTCATTCTGATACTTCTAAAACGCTTACCAATTATGGCTTAACAGTAGAATATACGACGAATCCCGTTTGGTATGCAGTTCAGGCGTTGCCATATCTCATGGAATATCCTTACGAATGTACAGAGCAAACTTTCAATCGTTTTTATGCAAATGCTTTGGCTTCAAAAATTGTAAATGCTTCTCCTAAAATCAAAGCAGTCTTTGAGAAATGGGCAACTGCTGACACTGCTGCTCTAATGAGCAATCTGCAAAAAAATGAAGAATTGAAATCGGTTTTACTCGAAGAAACGCCGTGGGTGTTGCAGGCGCAAAATGAAGCCCAGCAAAAGAAAAATATTGCCTTGCTTTTTGATATGGTGAAAATGAGTCTTCAATTGCAATCAGCGATTGATAAATTGAAAGAAATGCAATCGCCAAACGGAGGATTTGTTTGGTTCAAAGGCGGCCCTGACAACCGTTACATCACTCAATACATTTTAACAGGAATCGGCCATTTGAAAAAATTAAATGCACTTCCGGTAAACCAACAAATAGAGCTGAATTCTATTTTGAATAAAGCCATTCCTTACCTGGATAAAAGACTGAAAGATGATTATGATAATTTAATAAAAAATAAATCAGATTTAAGGAATAATCTGTCTGCAATTGCCATTCAGTATTTATATATGCGCAGTTTCTTTGCCGAATATCCGGTTGCAAAAGAAATACAAACTGCGTTTGATTATTATCATCAGCAGGCGAAAAAATATTGGTTGAGTGAAAGTAAATACATGCAGGGAATGATTGCATTAGCATTAAACAGAACAAATGAAACTTTAACAGCAAAAGAAATCATCCAATCGTTAAAAGAAAATTCTATCAACAATGAAGAACTGGGAATGTACTGGAAAGAATGGAACAACCGCGGTTATTGGTGGTACCAGGCTCCGATAGAATCACAATCACTAATGATTGAAGCTTTTTCAGAAATAGACAAAGACCCGAAAACAGTTGCAGATTTAAAAACATGGTTGCTGAAAAACAAGCAAACTAATAACTGGAAAACAACGAAAGCCACTGCTGATGCCTGTTACGCACTTTTATTACAGGGAACAGACCTGCTTTCAGAAGAAAAAAATGTGGTAATAAAATTGGGAAATACCACTTTTAATAACAAAGATGAAAAGCAGGAAGCAGGCACCGGATATTTCAAAAGAAAAATCGACCGCGATAAAGTAAAACCGGAAATGGGAAATATAAAAGTTACTGTTTCTTCTGCTTCAAAAGATGATACTCAATCACCTTCCTGGGGTTCGGTTTATTGGCAGTATTTCGAAAATTTAGATAAAATTTCTTTTGCAGAAACACCATTGAAGCTTTCTAAAAAATTATTTATAGAAAAGAATACTGATAAAGGGCCGGTTTTGATTCCGGTAAATGACGGCGACAAATTGCATATTGGAGATAAAATAAAAGTGCGTATCGAACTGCGTGTTGACCGTGATATGGAATATGTTCACATGAAAGATATGCGCGCCAGTTGCATGGAGCCAACTAATGTCCTCAGCGATTACAAATACCTGGATGGGCTCGGTTATTATGAGACCACAAAAGATGTAAGCACCAATTTCTTCTTCGATTATTTAAACAAAGGAACTTATGTTTTCGAATATCCCATGTTTGTAACTCATGTGGGAAATTTCAGCAATGGAATTACCACCATTCAATGCATGTATGCACCGGAATTTACAGCACATAGCGAGGGAGTGAGGGTAAATGTAAGTGAATAAGAATCGTTCATAATTGTTGATTCACTGTTTCAATCAGAGCTGCCAGATCTTAAAAGCTGCCAGCTCTTTTTTATTACTTATACGCAATAAATTTCTGTTCTGCCTTAACGATTTTCTCAAAAAAACTTTTGAAAACCGGATAATCGTCCGGAGAGATTTGTTGGCCTCTTCCATCTGAAAATTTTCGGGTTATCAACAGTTTATTATCAACTTTTACAGCTTTTTTTCAAAAAATATTAGCAAGTTGATTAGATTAAGTGACTACCATTTCATGGGTAAAATGCAGAAACTATTTTCTACCAAAGAGCATTGGAAGCAAAACTGTTAAGCAGGATTTATGATCCTATTTTGTTTCTTTCGGCGATGTTTTCTTAGTTGTTTTTGCCGGTTGTTCAGTTTTTTCGCCTACTACTTTTGCATTTACTGCTTTTGCCTTTTTAGCTTTTGGTGCTGCTTCTTTTTCAGTTTTTGTTTTTGCTTTTTTGGTAGCTTTGGTTTTAGGCAATTCAGTTTTTTCAGAAGATTCTTCTGTTGCAGAATTATCCGCCTTTACAACTTTTGTATTCGTTGTTTCAGACGCGGTATTTTGAGCTTTTTTATTTTCTTCAGCTGTTTGTGGAATTGTTATGACACAGTTATCAACATACAAACCTGGAACATACTCATATTTTTGAGCGTGATAGTCATTTACCCATTTACCAGTATCCAATAAAAAACGATAGTGGTAAGTCTTTCCTTCTTCCAATTGAGCAACTGCTTTGTAAGAGCCATCGACTTGCTTTTCCAGTTTGGGTGCTTTTTGTGGATTCCAGTTATTAAAATCGCCAAGTAATATAGCTTCATGAGCTCCTTCTACTGCTTCTGCTGGTAGCGAGAATGTGATATTTTTTGTCATTATATTTTTGTTTTTTAATAATTATATTTTTCGTGAAGGTGGAGGCAAAATTCACACCAAAACACTTTTCTTTTCTTTTTCAGCGCGGCGAAACTAAAAAGTAATTTTTTAAAGAGGCGGTTTTTTAGGATTTCTTAACTTTTTTATAAATATTAGTTCCAAAAAGGGTAAACGCCGAAGGGAATTGGATTAGTAAAATAACGGGATAAATCTGAAGATCAATAAGGCGAGCTAATATGAACAGTAGACAAGTGTTTAAAAGAAAACAGCCTTGCTAAATGCATGGCTGTCAAGTATTGCTCCCCCCGCTGGACTTGAACCAGCGACCCTCTGATTAACAGTCAGATGCTCTAACCAACTGAGCTAGGGAGGAATAATATGTTTCAACTTTTTTAAGCTGTTTGAACCAGCGACCCTCCCCATTTTGAATCCGGATGCTTTAACCGGCTGAGGTGGAAGAAATATTTTTTCCCTTGCGGGGTGCAAAAATAGAGATTTTTGATTTGAAACAAAAATAGATTTTAAACTATTTTTTTTCCATAGAACTTGGACTTTAATTTTATCAATTCGGACTTCTGAGTACCGGCCGTAAACAAACAAATACTTGAAATTCTTGTTTTGAAAAATGGTTTTTAACGCTTTTACGATTTATTTGCTTCTTCCTTATGTAAAAACTCGCGGAGTACATATTGCAAAATGCCTCCGTGACGATAATATTCAATTTCAATAGAAGAATCCATCCGTGCAATGGCATTGAATTTTATTTCACTTCCATCAGATCGTACAGCAGTTACCTGCACTTCTTTCAGTGGTTTTATATCATTGGCGATTCCTGAAATGGTATAAGTTTCATTTCCGGTCAATCCCAGGCTTTGAGCAGTTTCACCTTCTTTATATTGTAACGGCAAAACTCCCATTCCTACTAAATTACTTCTGTGAATGCGCTCATAACTTTCCGCGATTACTGCTTTTATGCCGAGTAAAAAAGTGCCTTTTGCAGCCCAGTCCCTTGAAGAACCACTACCATATTCTTTTCCCGCTAAAACGATCAGCGGCGTATTCGTTTCTTTATATTTCATTGCAGCATCAAACACTGACATTTCTTCCCCGCTTGGTAAATATTTCGTATATCCACCTTCTTTCGATGCTAATTGATTTTTAATACGAACATTCGCAAAAGTACCCCTGGTCATTACGTGATCATTTCCGCGACGCGATCCATAAGAATTGAAATCTTTCGCATCCACGCCCTGGCTCATCAGGTATTGGCCGGCAGGTGAATGTTGATTAAAAGAACCGGCCGGAGAAATATGATCGGTGGTCACACTATCACCTAACATTAATAAAACGCGCGCTCCTTCAATATCAATGAGCGCTTCCGCCAGATCAGAAATATTATAGAAGAACGGAACTTCTTTTACGTAAGTAGAACTTTTATCCCAAATGTATAATTTTTCTTCAGGCACATTTAATTTTCGCCAAATCTCATTTCCTTCAAATATTTCTCCATAGCTTTTTGCAAAATCTTTTGGAGAAAGTACCTGGCTCATGATATCATTGATCTCGTCATCTGTCGGCCAGATGTCTTTTAAATAAACCGGCTGCTGATTGGGATCGTAACTGATCGGATCATTGATTAAATCTATATCTACCCGTCCCGCAATCGCATACGCAACCACCAGCATTGGCGACATTAAAAAGTTCATTCTTACCTGGGGATGAATGCGCGCTTCAAAGTTTCTGTTGCCGGAAAGAACCGAAGCTACTACCAAATCATGTTCTTCAACTGCTTTGGCAATGTAAGGCGGCAATGGTCCCGAATTGCCAATGCATGAAGTGCAGCCGTAACCAACAAGGTGAAATTGAAGTGCTTCCAGATCATCTAGCAGATCCGCTTTTTCAAGATAATCTGTTACAACTTTTGATCCCGGTGCCAACGATGTTTTTACCCAAGGTTTGATATCCAATCCGTGTTCGCGTGCTTTTCTCGCTACCAAACCGGCACCAATCATTACAAATGGATTGGAAGTATTGGTACAGGATGTAATCGCAGCAATAGCAATCGAACCGTCTGTGAGTTCAAACTTTTCCTGTCCTAGCGTAATCCAGACCGTTTTCATACCGTTATATTCTTTTTCTTCAATTTTGGTGTTTGGCGGCATCGGCACCGGCTCATCGACCGGCTGGCTACCACCTTCTGCAAACCACCGGGAAATTTGTTCAACCGGTTTCAAATAATGACGGCCATAATTTTTTTCCATTAATTCATAAAACCGGTCTTTTAAGTTTTTCAAGAGAATTTTGTCCTGTGGCCTCTTTGGTCCTGCCACACTTGGCTGAATCGAATTCAAATCAAGTTCCAAGACATCGGTATATTTTATATTTTCGTCACCGGTTCTCCAGAGAAGATTGGTTTTACAATAATCTTCAACCAGCTTTACCTGCTCTTCAGAACGGTTGCTTTTCCGCATGTACTCAAGCGTCTTATCATCGATAGGGAAATAAGTGATGGTGCATCCAAATTCCGGTGACATATTTCCAATGGTAGCACGATCAGGAACAGAAAGATGATCTAATCCATCTCCAAAAACTTCAACAAATTTGCCAACTACGCCACGTTTTCTTAAAAGCTCCGCAATATTCAACACCAGATCTGTTGCTGTAGAACCCAATGGGAGCTTGCCGGTCAGCTTTAAACCAATTACCTGCGGCATAATAAAATAAATAGGCTGACCGAGAATTGCTGCTTCTGCTTCGATTCCGCCAACCCCCCACGCTACTACACCAATTCCGTTTACCATCGGTGTATGACTGTCTGTTCCAACTAAAGTATCGGGGAAAATTTCGCCATTTCTTTCGATCACTCCTTTTGATAAAAATTCCAGGTTTACCTGGTGGCAAATACCCATTCCAGGAGGCACGACGCTGAAATTATTAAAAGATTTTTGTGCCCATTTTAAAAAAGAATAGCGCTCGTGATTGCGCTTGTACTCTTCGTCCATGTTTCTTTTATAGGCATACTCTGTTCCAAAATAGTCAACCTGAACTGAGTGATCAATAATTAAATCCACCGGAATCAACGGATTAATTTCGTCCGGATTTTTTCCTTTCCGTGCTATTTCTGCACGAAGTGAAGCAATATCAACGACAGCAGGAACACCAGTGAAATCCTGCATTAAAACACGCGCCGGTTTGAATGGAATGTCTTTATCAGAACCAGCCGGCTTCCATCCTAAAAGCGTTTCAATATTTTCTTTCGTGATTGCAAAATCATCAAAATTGCGTAAAGCATTTTCCAGCAAAATACGAATTGAGAAAGGTAATTTGGAGATAATGTGGCCTTGTTTTTCCAATTCCGGAAGACTATAATAAGTAAAGTTTCCGTTTTTGGTGTTCAATAATTTTTTAATTTGATAAGGATCTTTTGCCATGACTAAACATTTATTTTAAGAGAATATAACCCATTTATACAGTTTCTTTTTATTTCATTTCAATCTTTTCTTTTCTGTTTTATTATAGTCAATATAAACCTTTTCTAAAGAAGCAACAACTAAAATTGTTCCACAACAATTTTTTCTTCTTTGACTCCCAGGTTCAGAAGATCTTTATGAATAGCCTCTACCATTGGATCGGGGCCACAGATATAAAAGTATTTATCAGGATCGCTTATTTCTTTTCCAAGAAAATCTTCGTCAATCCTGCCTTCTAGATAAGGAGTATTTTTTTCATCAGAAATGATGTTTATAAAATTTTTACCCAACATATTTTCAAACTCATCTTTTAAAATAATATCCTTGGTGGTTCTGTTGGAAAATAAAAGTTTATTATTTTCGGTTTTGCCCTGCTCATGCAAATCACGGAAAATTGCGATGAAAGGTGTGACTCCAGCTCCACCAGCAATAAAAATTCCTTCTCCTTTATAATGAATCGCGCCAAAAACATCGTGAATAATTAATTCATCTCCTGCTTTTAATTTCCCTAATTCATTGGTAACGCCGTTGTGGTCGCTGTAAATTTTAATGGTAAATTCCAGCGTGTTCCAATCGTTCAGGCAGGTAAAAGTAAAAGGTCGTCTTTCGTTTTTCCATTCGGGCAAATTAATGACAATGTCTGTTGCCTGTCCCGGTTTGAAATGATAATTCTCAGGCTTGCTAAGTGTAAACCGCTTTACATTATGAGTTACATTTTTTACATCCAGGATTTTTACTATGTGCTCTTCGTTTGGATAATTTTCCATAATTAATAATTTAAAAATTTAGAAGTATGACGAACATCTTCCGCAACGATTGTTGCATTCTTTAGAGTAAACACCTATAGCAAAAGTTACAATCACAGATGCGAATCAAAATTACGATAAAAAGCGGCCCAAAGTGAAACTGTTCTAACGAGCAAGCATTCGGATAATAGTTTTATGAACAGAAAATATTCTTATTTCTTTCTTTGTTGCATCCGTTACATACCTTTTTTATTCTAAAAGTAAGCACATCTGTTCAAACTACATTTATTTTAATATGTTACAAACCACGAGTTTTTAGCTTAAACTTTCGTCTCGATTGCCGTTATTTTACATTAATAAAATAAATATGTATTACTATTTTGTTTTTATTTTTAAAAAGCACTTAGATTTGAATCAAATTTAATTATATGAAAAAAATTAATTTAAGTAATTCCGCCCCTTTTATTGTTTTAATAATCGTAGCAATTATCGCTTTATTTGTACCGTCGTTTGCTTCTT
>JAICYZ010000254.1 GCA_025933935.1 Chitinophagaceae bacterium | reverse complement strand
GGGATTATATCTTTTACATTTACCGAATTTACTTCTACTTTCGTTGCGTACCAGGTAGTATGCAACCGGTTAATAACCAATCCGAGTATCATTCCCGGCAAACCATTAAAGCTTTCAGGGCCGCCCGGAATCATGATTTCGTCTGTATAAAAAGCAACCACAAAAACAGAATCCATTATAATCGTTGTAGCTCTGCGACAATTGAAGCCTGCTATTTCCCTGAAGTCATTGGTGATTTTCCAGGTCGCGTTTCTCAGGCTGTCTTCTATAAGAAAACTTTTTTCAAACACATTTTTATGGGCTATACTTTTTTTAGTTGTATAGTCGCTGTAAACTTCGTTATCCGTTGAAGGCGCACCGAAGAAAGAATTTATTTTTGAATCTGATTCCCGGCCTGGCTGATAGATTGATTTGTTGTCATCAAACTCATAATTGAAATAACTTTTCTGATATTGAGGAATTGCCTTTTTCATTTGCTCTGCAAAGGTGCCTTTGAATTCGGCCCATACGTTCGTTGTTCGTTCAAACTCTATTTTACCTTTTGAAATAAATGTTGTTTGGCTAAACAGCATTTGTACGCTTAATAGACAGGTCAGTAAGAAAACGATTCTTTTCATTTTTTTAAAGTTTAAAACATTGATTTTGGTGCACCGGTTCCTCCCTTGTTATTAAAGTTCCAGGTGACGGTTATCAATCCATAACGTTGAAAGGTGAGATAATGCTTTTCAACAATTGAATATGGTTGTATCGTTCTGTTATAACCTTTGTTTTGATTTAGAATGTCATTGATACTTGCGCGCAAAGTGAGCGCTTCGTTTTTCATAAATTTCTTTTCAATGAAGGCGTTCCATACAATGACGTTATTATTTTTATCGAATGCATTTAATTTTTGTCTGAAATTAAAATCAATGTCTGTTCCTATTTCTAATTTCTTTACAGGATAAATGCTTCCGTTGAATGAATAATCATATGTCCAGTAATGAGTACTTGCTGCAGTGCTGATGCTGGATCTGGACTGTGAATATGTAGGCGTAAAAGAAGCATCAAAATTATATTTTTCTACCTGGTAATAACGCAATCCCACACTGTTTGTCAGGCTATAGCTTTTACTCAGATTTTGCAGTCCGTTAATAAAACTGGTATTATGCGAGATGTTGACCCTTGGCCGCCAGTAAACACCAAATTTTGTTTTCGGAATTTTAATATTATAACCTCCATACATTCCTATTGAATAGTTACCATTTACATTGATGTATTGAGTAGTGCTTTTGCCTAATGTATCGATTGTGTAAACCGAACTAATGTCATTATGAGTAGAAGTAAAATATGTCCCGAGGTAAATAGACCGTTCGGATAAGACTTTATAATTATTATAGTTAAGGCTTAAACTGTTTTGAAATTTTTGCTTCAATGAAGGATTACCAATTACAATATTCAGCGGGTCATCATTATTTTTCAACGGTTGTAATTGATCAATGGTGGGTTGCTGTGTATTACCATAATAATTAAATCTTATTGTGCTGTAAGGAGTGAATTTATAATTAAAATTTGCCCGTGGCGATAAGTTGTAATAATTATAATTCCGGGTAGTGTCTTTCATCAGGTCTGTTTGCTCAAAAGCCGTGTTCGAGATGTTTCCACCGAAAGAGAAATTTATTTTTTTATCATTATAGCGGTAATTAATTCCGCCGCTATGTGTGTTATAAACATACCTGAAATCATTACTCAACGAATCTACCAATTCGGAATATTTGCCAACCAGATCCTGGTTGTAGCTCAATCGCTTTTGAGTGGAACTATTATTGTAAAATGAATAATTGAATTCAACAAAAGATTTTTTGGAAAGTGGTTCAGTATATGTTCCTCTAATACCAGTGACGTTGTAGATATTTCCGTTTACTTTATTCTGATCGGTAGAATCTCTTTTGATGATCCCGCCAGCTGGATCATAAAAATTTGAAAAATTTAATAAATACCCATCGGTGTGGGTGACCTGATATCGTTCTTCAAAATTCACAGAAAGCGTTCTTCCCTTTTTTTTGAACTTTTTTCTCCACAATGCGTTTGCATTAAAAGCAGAGTTATCGCCCTTGCCATATGCATTTCTGTTGCTGCTATTTACTATTTTATTTTCTTCGCTCAATGCTTGTGACTGATACTCACTAGAGCTTGTAGAAGTGCCGGTGTATGCATTTGCAGTAACTCTCACAGAAGAAGAGGAATCTATCTGTATCTCTGCTGTTCCGGCAAGAGAATGCCTCAGCCGGTCTGAATGTGTATCTGCTGACTCACGCTTGTAATAAACAGAATCAGCGAGCGTATTTTGCGTATAGGTATTTCCCGAACTTCTTGTTGCCAGTTTATTAAAGAGATAATTTCCGCCCATATTGTATTTATCATTGTCACCCCATTTGTTCGAAAAGTGCAACCCGGCTTTTATACTTTCCGGAAGCCCTTGTCCGTAATAATTTTGAGTGCCAAGGTCGTCGCCGGAATTATTTGATACCATTATTCCGCCGCCATCCATTACCTGTACATTATTACTTTGAAAACCGTAATTCTGTGAATCCTGCCAATTCAAGCCTGTAGCATCAGTGCTGCTCGTAATTGCAAACGCAGCAAATTTCCTCTTTCCTTTAAAAGCATTAATGAGCGCCTGGCCGTTATAATATTTGTCGAGAGCACTGGCAGAAAGTTTTCCAAAATATCCGTGCTTTGCATTGTCTTTTAATTTCAGATTCAATGTTTTGGTTGTGTTCCCATCATCAATTCCGGTAAATTCTGCCTGGTCACTTTTCTTATCAAATACCTGTACTTTAGAAACGGCGTCTGCTCTTAAATTTCTTGTTGCAATGGTAGGATCATCACTGAAAAATTCATCACCGTCGACCAATACTTTTTGTATCTGTTGTCCCTGTGCGGTTATTTTTCCATCTTTATCCACTTGTATTCCCGGAAGTTGTTTTAGAAGATCTTCCACTGTTGCATTTGGTTTCACTTCATAGCTGTCTGCATTGTATTCTGTTGTGTCACCTTTTAATCGCATAGCTGCCTGCTTTATAACGATCTCTTCCAGCAGCTTTGCTTTTTGTGTCAGAAAAATTGTTTTTAAATTGATATTTTCATCAGCCTTCAAATCAAGCCGGTCTACATAATCTCCATATTTAGGGTAAGTAATTAAGACTAAATATTTTCCTGCATTTAAACCGGCAATTTGAAAATTGCCATTTTTATCACTCCTCGAAAATTTTACTAATGTTGAATCTTTTTGCCGTAATACAGAAATGACCGCATTTGCAGGCTGGTTGTTACTGGTAGAATCTGCTAATTTTCCTGTGATGCTGGCTGTTTGAGAATATCCGATTTGCGGAACGAGGTACATTAAAATAAGGAAGGATAAAATTTTCTGCATCAGCGTTTGGATAAATGATAGTGCAAATATGTTTCAACAATATCATTCTATTGTAATATTCCTTGGTAAGAGAATGTTAAGAGTTTTGGAAAAATTCTAAATAAATTCAGAAAAAAGTAGCAGTATTCTTTGAAAAAATAAAGGCGGGTTTTTGTAAACTACTTTTACAATAAACGAATAAATAATGGCTTTTTTGTTTTTCTGCTGTCAGTAAAATTCCTCTCTCAATTTTATATTGAAATTAAAAAAGGCTATCTTTTTCAGACAGCCTTTTTAAAAAAACTTCTATCCTTGAAAACTTACAAATTTTGCATTTTGCCATGGATCTGATCACACGATAGAGTGATTTGCAAAATTTGTCCGCCACCAGGAGGCATCCCAAAGCCCCATTCGGAAACATATAATTTACCATCCGGACCAAACGTCATGCCTGTGGGAAGATTGAGCCCGGAAATAACCACCTGTTTGTTGCCCCCACGATCTACTCTTACAATATCCCCGGTCCCAGGAGTTGGAAATGGATTGTTTGTAAAATTTTCCAAAACATACATTCCTCCGGATTGGTCAAATGCCAGCCCAAGGATTGCATTAAATCCGCCAACACTATCTACTATTTGACCGTTCATGTTTATTTTATAAACTTTTGATTGTGTCATTGCGGGAAAGGTGTCAAGATTGCCAAGATAAAAATATCCATTGTTGAATGCTAAGGCTGTAGGAACAATATGACCTTCTTTGGCAGACACATCAATGATACGAGTGATTTTTCCATTAGTAGAAATTCTGTCCACTTCGCCATGATTTGGTTCTACTGCATATAAATCTCCGTTGACATTGATCATGCTGTACCAGGTACCATCAGGTTCAAAATCATCCGGTTCAGGATTCGCTACCGGATTATTCATCAAAAACCTGCTGAGATTAGCAACCATGTCCCAGGTTTTATTGGCTTTTACGCTGATCACTTCATTTGGAATACCTTGTACGCCATGAGAACATCCGGCGCCCCCGAAGACAGCGTATAAAGTTTGTCCTACAAATGCCACGTCAGCAACGCCACTGATCAAGCTTCCCTGTGCCGCGCTTGTTTGACTGGATGGCAAATTGTCGACATAAGTCATCCGCTTACCGGATGCATTAATTCTTGAAATCCGGCTCCCATTGGTGCTTCCTGTGTATGGGCCAACCGGTGCAATAACCTGGGTGCAATTTGTTGTATTTGTTCCTCCAACACCACCTTCCGCCACATAAAGTTGATTATCAGGTCCAAATTTCAAACCGCGAGGATTGTTCAAACCAGTGGCGTAAACCTGGGAAGTGCCTGTGATCTGATCACTGCCATTGCAAAAATGATCGGCATTTTTTTTACAAGCTGTAAAAAACAACGTAGGAATAATAAATAAGATTAATTGAAATAAATGTTTTGTTTTCATTGCATCATTTTTAAATTTTGAAAAATAGATGAATCGCATTTTTCGGAAAAAGCATTACCTGGCTCTTTTATTCAGAAGTTGTCTGGGTCATTACGGCAATGCCGGACACTGAAATAAATACATGCCGTTTTCAATTGAGGAGAAAAGGCTTTCATTATTATTTTTTTTCTTTGGACAATAAAACTTATCAGCAGTATTGATATAAAAAAGATATTGGAGAAATAAAAATTTCAGATTAACCTGTGGAAAGAGAGGTAAATAAAAACGGGGGTCAGTTGGACAAATTTAACTTAATTTTTGATTTTCTTTAAAAAAAATTGGCTATGACGATAAAATCTTAGAAATTTATGCAGGAACTCTTTTTGTTGGCGTGGCTTATACTTTTTATTTGGTGTCTTCGTTCATATCTCTACTAAAAAATCTTTCTCCTCAACTTTTTTTATGAAAAAATACATCACGTTCTTTCTTGTAGCTTCCACAATTCTTTGTTTTTCGTGCAAGAAAACAATTGAAAAAATTGAACGTTCAGCGGCGGAGAACTATTTTAATAACAACCTGATTGGAAAAAACTTTGTTGTAAGTCTAGCAACAGATAGTACAACCGATCTTACTT
>JAICYZ010000186.1 GCA_025933935.1 Chitinophagaceae bacterium | reverse complement strand
TGATTTTCTTCAATCAGATTTTCTGCTTTCAAAGGAATATCGATTACTAATTCGCAGCCATTTCCAGGAGACGAAAAAACATCAAATTTTCCGCAAAATAATTCAACCCGCCTTCTCATGTTTGACAAACCAATGCCTCCTTTTACGGCATTTAAATCAAAGCCAACGCCGTCATCAGCAATACGCATTTTAATTTTATGATTCCTTACCAGCAAATCCACTTCAATGTTTTTACATCCCGCATATTTGAGAATGTTTCTGAGTTGTTCCTGCAATATCCGGTAGAGGTTTAATTGCAAATCCCTGTTAATATTTGAGTCATTCGCCGCTTCGTCAAAATATAAAGTAACGTTGTACTTCTTTTCTATATTCGCATTATTCAGTAAAATTCCAAATGCTTCTTCCAATGTTGAATCATTAAAAAATGCGGGTGCCAGCCGGTGAGAAAGATTACGGATTTCCTGTGTGGCAAGATTGATGTAATCCCTGCATTGCTGAAAGAGGTCCATTCCACAAGGGTTCACAGATTTAGCCAAAACGCCCATGCTTATATGCGTGCTCGCCAGGATCTGGCATATGTTATCATGAAGCTCGGCACCAATTTCATACCGTTCGTTTTCCTGGGTTTTTATAATTGCCTTCGTTATCTCTTGTTCGGTGCGGTTTTTTTCAGTCACATCTTTAATGATGGCCAAACGATATTTTTTATCATTCATCGATACAAGCTTGCTTTGCACTTCTACCTGGATGATCTTTTTGGTTTTGGTAATATGATTAAATTTACCAGCAATATAAGCATCGTCTCCCGATTGTTTTTCAAGAGCTTTTTTAAAAGCCGGCAGTTCTTCCGGAGTACGCATTTCAAATACAGTTTTCTGCAAAAATTCTTTTTCCGAATAGCCATAAAGATCAACGGCGGCCTTATTTACCTGGACGAAACGATAAGTTTCGAGATCAAACATCCAGATCGGCTGTGGATTCAAACGAAATAATTCGCTATATCTTTTTTCCGATTCCTTTAAGTGAATCTGCGACAATTTACGTTCAGTGATATCTTTAAAATATACTGATAACCCATTATCAGAGGGATAAGCGCTTATTTCAAACCATTTTTCCAAAGCAGGATAAAAATCTTCAAAAAGAACACGCTGATTGGTTTCAAGCGATTCATGGTATTTTATATAAGAAAAGGAGCCGATGCTGTCGGCAAATACGTCCCATAAATATTGACCGATGATTTTATTTTTAGGCGTACTGAGCATTTTCTCCGCCTCTTTATTCCAGTACGTTACCAGCCAATTATTTTCGACTCTGAAGAATGCATCACCAATACTTTCCAGGATATTATTTTTTTCTTCATAAAGTTTTAAGATCTCTAATTCTGCTTTCTTACTTTCGTCAATATCCTGGAAACTACCATAAATTTTTGTGCATTTACCATCAACTATTTCCGCTTTTCCAATAGTTCTTACCCATTTCAGATTGCCTTTGTGGGTATAAATCTGTAAGTCATCCTGCCATGGCGTTCCGTATTTAGTGGCTTCTCTTACTCTGGCAATGATGGTTTCTTTACTATAACCTTCTTTAAAATAGCTAATTCCTTCACGCAAGGTGGGCTCAAAATCTTTTGGAGTTTCACGGATTTCTTTAGTAATATCTGACCAATAAACAGAACCATTCTCAACGTCAATTTCCCAGCTGCCAATTTTTGCAAGGCGGTTGGCTTTGTCTAAAAGTTGTTGCAAATTTTTCTTTTCGGTAATATCCTGAAAAGCGCCGATCATTCTGATTGCCTTTCCGTTGTTATCGCGGATAAAAATGCTCCTGTCTAAAACGTAAGCATAACTACCATCGGTTTTTTGAAAACGGTATTCGTTCAGCCAGTTCCCGGTAGTTTCGTTTGCAACATGATTGATTTCATTTTCTATGTGATCCCGGTCTTCAGGATGTACATGTTTTTTCCAAAAATCCTTATCTGCTAATGTCTCTGAATCATATCCAAAATCTCTTATAAATCCTTCGCCCCAATAACACGTATCCGTGATTAAGTTCCAATCGTACACTGCATCAAAAGTGGCTTTGCTTGCATAATGATACCGTAGATTGCTTTCTTCCAAAGACAGTTTAAGCAATTTACTATTGGTGATATCCTGCACAGTTCCTTCAAAAGTGACCGGCTCCCCCTTTTCATTTTTTTCCAGTTTTCCTATTTCATGTATCCACCTTTCAGTTCCGCCAGGTTGAATAATACGGATTTCAATATCCATATCTTTTTCGCCGGCTAAAACAGAAGACCTTTCCTTCGCAAACGCGTCTCTGTCATCAGGATGAATTGCCTGAAAAAACAATTGAAAAGTCAATTTGACGTCCTCTTTATTTATCCCGAGAATTTTATATACTTCATCCGACCAGAACAATCTGTTTTTCAAAATGTCTAATTTCCAATAGCCTATTTTAGCGATATTTTGAGCAGCAAGCAGTTTTTTCCCGTCGCTTTGCAGCTGTCGAACCGCGATTTCTCTTTCTGTAACGTTCCTGGCAGTAAATACAATGTGTTCTATTTCATTGCTTGCTGACAGCAGCGGAATGTTCTCGCATTCGAAATAGCATTTTTCCGTTTTATTGTTTTCGTTTCGCTGAAATACAAATTTCTGAGGCGACATTTTATCCGGCTTTTTATCAGCAATCACTTTTTGCAAAGACTGCAACAAAAAAGCCTCCGCATCATTTTTTTCAGCTTTCATTTGACCGAAAATATCAAAAATACTTTTTCCCAAAACAGCGGTTTCTCTAACATGCGCCGCATTTAAAAAAGCATCATTTACCTCCACAATCGTAAAAAAAGGATCATCCGGTAATAAAACCAGCATCGGTAACGGAGTCGCTTTGAAGATAGAAATTAAGGAGTTGGTATTTACCATGGAAATCGGACAAAATGATTTTGCAAATTTATTACGTTATGGTGACAGTAAGTTTAAATTGTTGCTAAATGAAGACAGGAAACGCCCGTCAAAAATATTTATTATGTTGTACAAAATATGTGTCTTAAAAATGAGTAAGTAAAGTGTTTGGCGATTATTATACATTTTTAAAAGAGTATAAACTGAGGCTTCAAAAATCTTTCTGCCAACTCACTTCAGCTGCTCCCTGCATTCCTTCTATTGGCGGGTGCATTTTTCTTATTGAAATAGAAATAGATTTCAAATGTGGATATACTGTATGAATTTCGTTTCCTGCTTGCATCACGATCGTTTCCAGCAGCGGGGTTGGAATGCTCATTCTCTTTTTAATAATATTATAGATAGCCGCATAGTTTACCGTATCATGGATATGTTCAATTACTTCGTCTTTTTCACGAAATGCCATAGAAGCGTTTACCACGTATTCATTCCCGAGGATCTTTTCTTCCTCATGAATTCCATGAAAAGCATTGAAAAGAAGATCACGCAATTGAACTATAACCATAAGAGAAATAAATATTTATTGTTGCCCATTTTGAGTGATGGCACTGAAATGATCTGAAGGAACCGGATGTTCCAGCATGCTTAAAAATCGTTCTGCATCAAGCGCTGCCATACAACCGGAACCAGCTGCGGTTACCGCCTGCCGGTATATTTTATCCTGCACATCCCCTGCTGCAAAAACACCTTCAATATTTGTTTTTGTGCTGCCCGGCAATGTTTTTATATAACCGGCTTCATCCATATCCAGCCATCCCTTAAAGATTTCGGAATTCGGTTGATGGCCAATAGCAACAAAATAAGCGCTCACAGGGATTATCGTCTTTTCCCCTGTTTTATTATTAATTACTCTAACCGATTCTGTCTTCATTTCACCGACAATTTCTTCTACTTCTGTATTCCAATAAACTTTTATGTTTTCAGTTTCCAGTACCCGTTTCTGCATAATCTTACTGGCTTTCATCACATCTTTTCGTACAAACATGTGTACCACCTTACAAAGTTTGCTCAGGTACAATGCTTCTTCCGCGGCCGTATCGCCGGCACCTACAATACACACTTCTTTTCCTCTAAAGAAAAACCCATCACAAACCGCACAGGCGCTTACACCATAGCCATTCAATCTTTTCTCACTTTCCAGTCCAAGCCATTTTGCGCTGGCACCTGTAGCAATAATAATCGCGTCGGCGCTTACCCATTTTTCTTCATCAATCAATATTTTCATTGGGCAGGCAGAAAAATCGACTTTCGTTGCCAAACCATAACGGATATCGGCGCCCATTCTTTTCGCTTGTCTTTCAAAATCAACCATCATGTCCGGCCCCTGGATTCCATCGGGGTATCCCGGATAATTTTCTACGTCGGTTGTGATGGTAAGTTGACCACCAGGTTGAATTCCCTGGTACATCACCGGTTTTAAATTAGCTCTGGCAGCATAGATGGCAGCAGTATATCCCGCCGGCCCTGAACCAATAATGAGGCATTCGATATGTTCTGTTTTTGTGTCCATAGCCTGCAAAAATAATATTTTTAAAAGTAAGATTTTTACGTTTTGGGGAACGTCTTACGATGGCAACTATGAAGCTTCCCAAAATTTAAATGGCAATGATTTGAAATTCGCGGTATTTGTTTATTTGTTGCAGGATAAATACTGCCCAAAGGATATCGAAAACTAACGCATATGTGACGTTCAGCTTTGGCAGATCGATTGATCAAAGATAATGTCAGCAAAAGGTACCGGACTAGCGGGAAGCCTCATTTAACATACCAGTTTTTACCGGAAAAAAATCGCGCCTTTCCGCAAACAAATTCAGGTAAAACATTTACGCATTTCTAACCGTAACTTATTCTCTTTGTTTTAAAAAACATTTTTTTAGGAATATTTAATAATGGAATTTTATACTCTGCTTCACTTTCTGATTCCCACCTTATTTATCACATTTAAAACTCAAAAACATGAAAAGGTTACTGGTTACCATGTGCGCTTTAGCACTGGCTTTTCTGGCAAAAGAAAGCGTGGCACAACAAAAACAAAAAATGAAGGTGCAGAAAGTTAGTATGAAGGAAAAGGGGACGCATATGGATAATATGTCATACCCTTACACTGCCGACTATTCTTCTGATTTTAAAATTGGAAATCCGGCAAATTCAAAAATGATTTTAGAATTGTGGAAGGACTTTGACGATAATGCTTTTGACAGGCATGATTATTTTGCAGATACTGCAGTGATGTTTTTTCCGGATGGAAGCATGGTAAAAGGAAAAGATTCGATTATGAGCGCCGCAAAAAGATTTCGGGGCGGCTTAACATCGTCAACCAGCACACTTGACGCATGGGTACCATTGAAAAGTGTGGATAGAAATGAAAACTGGGTTGCAGTTTGGGGCACAGAAACAGATACCGCGCCCGACGGGACAACCAATAAAACCGATCTTCACGAAATCTGGAGGATCAACAAAGACGGAAAAGTGGATTTCATGAAACAATTCGCTTCAAAGCCGGCGAATATGCAGCAATAACAGCGGTTCTCATCAATCGTTTCGCCGGTTTCAAAAAAACCGGTGCACGAAATTATTATGACCGGACGATAAAATGCTTACGATAATTTTGCCGTCTTTTTCCTCAAACGGATGTTCAGGATTTCCACTGCCAATGAAAAACCCAGGCACGAATAGATAATGCTTTTGCTAACTTCCTGGTGCAGGCCACTTGCAATCAAAACTACTCCAATAACGACCAGGAAAGAAAGAGCCAGCATTTGCAGGGTTGGATGACGATTGATGATATTACTTACCGGCCCTGCAAAAAGCATCATGATAGCAATGGATACAATAACCGCAATGATCATGATAATTACATTGTCCACAAGGCCTACAGCGGTCAATATAGAATCGAATGAAAAAACCGCATCCACCAACACAATCTGAAAGATAACCGCTCCAAAACCGATTTTCTTTCCGTTGCTCTTTAATTCCTTCTTCTCCTCCTTCTGAAATTTATGATGGATCTCAAGCGTACTTTTTATGATCAGGAAAAGACCGCCGGCAATCAGTATCAGATCCTTAAAACTTAAATCCAATTCATTTTTAATAATTCCCGCAAAGGGCGGAATGCTCACAACAGGGTCTTTAAGCCCGATGATCCAGCTGATACACAGCAATAAACCAATGCGAAAAAGCATGGCAAGCATCAGGCCTATATTTCGTGAGCTGCGCTGCCGTTCTTTAGGAAGCTTATCGGCTACAATGGAAATAAAAATTACATTGTCAATACCGAGTACGATTTCCAAAAAAGTAAGCGTCAACAGGCTGACCCAAATACCGGCATTGGCAAAATCCGGAAAAACAAGATCCATATATTATGAAGATTTGAAAATTTGGAAAGTGTATGACAATTAACCCGCAATCGTTTTTATCCGTGGCTTCTTTCTTTTGGATATCAGCATTTTTATTAGCACCGGAACAGTCGTAATCATTACAATTCCTATAAGGATCTTTTCAAGATTTTGTTTCGCCCACATATTTTCACCCATTAAAAAGCCGGCAGTTACGATCGTCGCTGCCCATAAAAAACTTCCGGTAATATTATAAAATGAAAATTTGCGTCGCCCCATTTTTACCATTCCTGCAACCAGTGGCGCAAAAGTACGCACAATGGGCAAAAACCTGGCAAGTATGATTGCGCCGCCACCTTTCTTATCATAAAATTCCTTTGCCTGCAAAAGATATTTTTTCTTGAAGAAGAAATTGTCTTTTCGCTCAAACAGCAGCGCTTCCGATTTCTTGCCGAGCCAATATCCCATGAAATTGCCAAGGGTACCGGCAGTGGCAATCAGAACAATCCAATAAAGCAGGTTTAGGAATTGCACGTCAAATGGAGATAGCGCATTGGCAATTACCATACCCGCAATAAATAAAAGTGAATCACCAGGAAGAAAGAAACCAAACGGGAAGCCGGTTTCAATAAAAACGATTAACACGACAATATACAAACCGCCATATCGCATGATCCATTCCGGATTTGTAAGATGAGTAAAAAAATCTATGATCGTTTCCATGATAAGTTGATAAAAGAATGAAGTAATAATTTTTAAGAAATAAGCGTATCTGTCTTCTTTAAAAAAAGAAAGAATAAACACTGTTGCTAACAGAAAGAATCTGATCAGAACAAATAGTAAATCGAAAGAAAGGAATAATACTGCGGACGAATGAGCAAATAATCATCCGCATAGTGAAGCATACCAGGATTTTCATTTCCGTTGGCCACACGATCATCTCTTAATAGATGATACCCTTTGGAAACGATCCGTTTATTTCTCCATGCGATGTCGCATTCCTGCTGCTCATCATCAACCTGACTCAAATGACTACTTTCCGCGTCATTCTGATTTTGAAGAGAAAATGCTGGAAGATTGATTGAGTGATTAAATGCTGCCGCCTGGATCAAAGGCGCAGCAGTAAATAAGCAATTGAGAAAGATGAAAATAAACACAACGATGCGCTGATGAATAATACCGTTATGTGCTTTTCGTGCCATGAGAATTTAAATCAAATTATGGCAGGCAAAAATATCT
>JAICYZ010000192.1 GCA_025933935.1 Chitinophagaceae bacterium | reverse complement strand
GGTATATCTTCTCAATAATGTAAAAAATATCACGGTAACAAATGCTTATCATCCCGAAGGTTCTAAAACATTTTATAAAGCGAATGGTGAAACGTCCGGTGTGAAAATATCAGATCATTGATTTGAAATAGTCATCATGCAGGTTGATAATAAGGTAATAAGGTGGCTCTAAGTTGAGGTGAAATGTTACTAAGGTGATAAGGTTGGCTTCTATAATTGTTATAGCTTCATACCTGGTTCTATTGTTGTAATCAAATTACCTTAGTTACAGCGTACTTCGTCTTTTCAAGCGCCTTATTAGCTTATTTCACTAGCCTTTTTAATGTATTGAAAACAGCAATCAAAGAAATAACCTCCATTTGTGTTTTGTAATTTTCGAATAACCCTTACCGTTGCTATTCTTTCTTCATCGAAGATTCGCGAATGATCAGTTCGGTGTCTAAAATTTTTGTTTCGAAATGTAAAACAGGCCTTTTGCTTTCTATCATTTGAATGAGCATTTCTGTGGCTGTTTGCCCGATTTGAAAAGCGGGTTGTTGCACAACGGTCATTGGCGGATCAAAGAGTTCGCCCACCCGGCTGTTGGTGAACCCGGCGAAGCCAACATTTACTTTTTGTTTCAGGTTTTTTAATTCTTTAAAACACACAGTGGTAATCCGGTCCCCGGCTGTGAAAATAGCGTCCGGCTTGGTTTTTCCTTTAAATAAAGATACCAGTGCATCGGCAATTTCTTCAGCGATCATGCCGCCATGGTTGCAATATCTCACCAGCGATTCATTGAAAGGAATCTGGTGTTTTTCAAGCGCTTCCTTATACCCCTGCAGCCGTTCTTTTGTAATCGATAAGTACGGCGAACTCGTGATATGCGCGATCTTTTTGAAGCCCTGGTAAATCAGGTGTTCCGTTGCCTGGAAAGCGCCCATATAATTATTCGCTGTTACTTTATGCGTGTCAATTTCATCAGTGATGCGGTCAAAAAAAACAATGGGCAAACCTTTGTCGTACAATTCTTTTAAGAAAGTAAGATCAACAGTTCCGCTGGATAAAGAAATCAATAATCCATCAACAGAGCGCGATGCATGATGCATGACATTGACTTTTTCACGCTCTTCCGATTCATGGCTTTGGGTGATAATAACGTGGTAGCCGCGGTTGTAAGCAATCGATTCAATTCCATTAATTGCCTGCGAGAAAAAGTTGTTCGCGATCTCACTTACGACCACACCAATCGCGCGGCTTCTTCTTTCTTTCAAACTCAATGCAATGGGATTGGGCCGGTAGTTAATTTTCTCGGCATATTCCAGTACTAATTTTTTCGTCTCATCGCTTATTTCATAGCTTCCTCTCAGCGCTCTTGAAACCGTTGAAGTAGAAAGATTGAGTGCTTTGGCAATATCCTTAATGGTAACTGTATCAAATCTCATAATGGAAAATTCGCTGTTTATTTTTACAAAGTACCGATTTTTTTGCCGCAAAAGGCGAAATGCAAAAGGCTAAGACGAGCTGAACCAAATTCATGCTATATCCATACCTTTCCTATGGCTTTCCCATACACTCTACATACACTCTACATACACTCCTCATACATACCTCTCGGGTGCCGCGAACCACGCTGCGGGAGCTGTTCAAATGTGTTTCCTGTGCCACGAACCACCGCGCGGGCTTCCGATTAAGAATTCAATACACATTTCTTTTTTATAAATTACATTTAATTAATTTTAAAAACCATCCAGGTAGTTATAATAGTTTATAATGAAAATAAAAGGGTTAATATCAATTTTTCTTTTTTTCATTATAGGCACTTTTTGCTTTAGATGTAAAATTCCCTACTACCGACCCGAAACTCCAAGGCAAACGAACTACCTGGTTGTGGAAGGTTATATATCTTCAAACATACCAACGGTTATCAAATTAAGCCGTACAAGAGTGGTCTCTCAATTTGATACTGCCAGGATTGTAGCTGAAACGAATGCCAAAATTATTGTTCAGAATGATCATGCCGACCGGTATTCATTAGAGGAAACGGCACCAGGAACATACACAATGGGAACCGTTTCCCTTGATTCTTCTTATAAATATAGCTTATATATTTCTACTTCTTCAGGCAGGGAATATCAATCAGATTTCGTTCCTTTTCGATCTTCTCCACCTATTACCGGTATTGACTGGAATTTATTGCAAAATGATCTGCAGGTTTACGTAAAGACTCAAACTTTACCAAATAAAACCCCTATTATCACTGGAGCTACCCGGAAACCTGGGAATACCACACGCCTTATACTTCATACTATGAATATTTTCCTGCCGCCATGGCTGTAGGAATACGTGTCCACCCGGCACATATATGTTGGGTTACCAATAATTCGACCGACGTTGTCATAGGTTCTTCCGTCGGTTTATCCGGTAACAGAAGTCATAGCCCGCTCATTTTTTTCCTCAGCATGATGAAAGGCTAAGTGTGCTATACAGTGTTCTTATAACTCAATATGTTGTAGATACGGCCGCTTATAATTTTTGGAAGGAAATGAAAACGAACTCAGAAGACCTTGGTTCCATTTTTAGTCCTCAGCCCAACCAGGGAAGGGAAAACATCCATTGTGTATCAGGTTCTACGGAAGAAGTGATTGGTTATGTAGGAGCAGGAAGTACTTCTCAATACAGGGCATTTATTGAAAATAGTTCATTGCCCGCCACATGGAATCCACATACCCAATGCAGCACTATTTTTGTACCTGACAGTAAGATTGTTAATTATTTTTCATCCGGATTTATTCCGCTTTATACCGATTTTGTCGATAATCAAAAGGGATATGATGCTGCTTTCGAATCCTGCGCGGATTGTACTTATAAGGGCAGCCCCGTCAAACCTTCCTTTTGGCCTTAGAGGTATTTGTACCTATCTTCGGTTATAGTTTTTCAATTGACGAATGAATGCCTGCACAGCAGCATGCGTGCATATCAGCAGTCATTATAAAAAGACATTCCATATGAAGCTTCTTCTCACCAGCAGCGGAATCAGCAATACCAGCATTTACAACGCGTTAACTGACCTCCTGGGCAAATCCATCGCCGAATGCAACGCCCTCTTCATTCCGACAGCGATATACCCTTTCCCCTTTGGCGCCCGTTATGCATGGCAGCCAGTCAGCGGCAAAACCAAATCGCCATTCTGTGATCTCGGCTGGAAATCTTTAGGCCTGCTGGAACTCACGGCGCTTACCAGTATCAAAAAGGAAGTGTGGATGCAGGCAATTAATGATACAGATGCACTCCTGGTTTGGGGTGGCGATCCCCTCTATTTAAGCTACTGGCTGCAAGAGTCAGGGCTGGCAGAACTATTGCCATCGCTGCTGCAAAAAATGGTCTATGTGGGAGTGAGCGCCGGAAGCATGGCGGTGAGCTCTACCTTCGGAGAGTGTTATTCCACTCCTCCCAGCGGAAGCAACCATGCGCTAAAGGTAGAAAGTATGGTTTTCCAAACACCAGGAGGAGAAATAAACGAAACTTTCGCGATGGCTCACGGAGCAGGATTGGTTGACTTTGCCATAATTCCGCATTTTGAACATAAGGATCACTCTGATGCTTCCATAGTTAACGCAGAAAAGTGGGCCGCAAAGCTGCCGGTTCCGGTGTACGCGATTGACGATCAAACTGCGGTCAAAGTACATGACGGCGCCATTGAAATAATATCAGAGGGAAAATGGAAACTGTTCACTCCTGGCAAAACAACGAACGACGTGTTGCAGGATTAAAATGTGTTTCGTGTGCCAGGAACCATCGATGAAGATCGCCGATTATTTACCGTCGTTGCGAGGAGCCGTGTTTAATGTTTTTCGTTTTGAAGTATGTTTACGGCGACGTGGCAATCCCATTTTTGTGCAAATGTTCTAAAGAGGAGATTGCCACGGCGGAACGGGCATTTTTCTAACCGGGAAGATTAGTATGCGCCTCGCAATGCCGTTCTAACGGGTAGTCGCTTCTGACGGTATTGCCCTTTTGCTGAGGAGATTGCTGATTATTTACCGTTGCGAGGAGCCTTCTTTAATGTTTCTCGTTTTGAAGTATGTTTTATGGCGACGTGGCAATCTCATTTTTACCCAAATCTTCTAAAGAGGAGATTGCCACGCCGCAAGGGGCATTTTTCTAACCGGAAAGATTAGAATCCGCCTCGCAACGGATGCGAAAGGCAATGATGTTCTAATGGCAATGAAGTTCTGAAGGCATTGTCCTTTTAACATAAAAATCAAATCTTAATAAACAACCTCTTCCAGATTATTTTTTTTATCTAATTCTATTTTTATCTTTGCTAAAAGTATTAGCAATATGGAAAGCAAAAATTTAGCAACAGAAACTGAAGTCATCGATCTGAATAAAGCATTTATGCCAAATCCATCATCAACATTTATCGTCGAGTCTTTTGGAATTTCCATGATCAACGCTTTCATACCGCCTAAGGCACGCCTTCTTGTTGACCGTTCTATTACGCCGAAAAATGGCGATATCGTTATAGCAGTGTTGAATGGAGTGTTTACCGTTAAGTTTTTAAAGAAAAATAAATATAAATGCTGGCTTGTTCCTGCAAATTCTAAATTCAAAGAGATAGAAATTACTTCCCAAACGGACATGGAAATTTGGGGAGTAGTTACCAATATCATCACCGATGTAAACGATGTAAAGTCGCGTATGTTGTAAAAATTGAAAACATTTGTTTCGTGTGCCAAGGCGGTGGGAGGTATTTACATTCTCCTGGCAATGAGGTACATCATAAGAAAAGGCGAAGCTGCCTGCTTCGCCTTTCCCTTTTCTATTTAAAAAACTGATCTTATTCTATTTAAAAAACTGATCTTAGAATTTCAATTCAGGCCATCCTTGGCGGTAAGTACGTTTTACAAACTGGTTAGCCGCGTCAAAGTTGGTAACCTTCAGGTTTTCCGGATCCCATTGAAGCGTGATGCCACGTCCGGGATAAGTAAATCCTTTTCCATCTGCTGTTGGCTGCCGGTAATCAAAACTGCGGATAGCCAGGTTGGCCATTAATATACTTTGCGTTAGCGGAACGGCATATTCCACAAAGGGTGAATCTACTTCCATGTTTCCGTAACCAGCCAGGCAAGCTTCGACCCATTGTCCGTAGTGTCCATCTTCACCACCCGGTACACGCGGATATTTTTTAGGAACATTCACTTCATTCGTACGCGATGTAGGTAACAATTGAGGATCTTCTCCGTAAACACCACACATCATTTTTCCCTTGGTGCCTTCGAAGATCACGCCATTCCCCGTATCGCCTTTACCACCCATTACTTCGTTAGGCCCTAATTCTTCCGGCCGCGGGGGCTGAATACCGCCGTCCATCCAACTCAGACTAACATCCTGGCCACTTTTTCCCTTAAACTTCAGGTGTGAAGATGACGAAACAGGACCACTCTGCGGATAATATGCCTGTTGCCAGTTATCTACATAAGGTGTACTTACACTGCTTACCACTTCTGTCGGATACTGAAGTCCAAGCACCTTAAACACAGGGCCAACAATATGACAGGCCATATCACCAATCGCCCCGGTACCAAAATCCCACCATCCCCTCCAGTTGAAAGGCACGATCATATCTTCATAAGGATGTTGCTGTGCAGTTCCCAGCCAAAGATCCCAGTTAAGACCCGCAGGTACGGGCGGATTTTTGGTCGGCCAGGGAACTCCCTGGGGCCATACGGGCCTGTTAGTCCAGCAATGAACCGTATGTACTTCACCAATTATCCCTGCCTCATACCATTCTCTTAACTGGCGTACACCATCGCCGGAAGAACCCTGGTCGCCCATTTGGGTAACTACTTTATAACGTTTTGCAGCTTCACCCATCATATGTGCTTCCCAAATATCATGGGTCAAAGGTTTTTGTACATAAACATGTTTACCTAATTGCATGGCATGAAATCCAACCGTTGCATGGTTATGATCAGGAATGCCAACATCTACTGCATCAAAATGTTTATGTTCCTTTTCAAACATTTCCCGCCAGTCGTGATAATATTTTGCTTTGGGAAATAATTTACGGTTCTGAACTGCCTGGCGATCATCCACATCACACAGAAAAGCAATTTCTGCTTTTCCTGTTTTGGCGAAATGACGCTGATCATCACCGCCTTTACCTCCGGCACCGACGCCTGCAATTAATAATTTATCACTGGGAGCTACGAAACCTCTTCCTAACACATGACGCGGCACAATATAAAAACCTGCTGCGGCAAGAGAAGTGTTGCGGATGAAATTTCTTCTGGAAACGGACGGCTCCTTGTCCTGTTGATTTTCTGCCATGGAAATTGTATTTTAATTGATAAAAAAAGTTTGCATCTCTATACCTCAAATATATAATGAAAAAAATAACAGGATTCATAAAATAATTTCCACGCCCAAAGCGAGACTTTATTACAGGCGCTGAACTTCAGGGTGCTTTTATTTTCAGACCGGATATCCTGCATCAATCACCCCCGCCGGTACAAACGCCTCCTTCTTTATCTCCACCCATGTATTGTATTCAAACCTATTAATAGATGAGCTGCGCAGCAGTAACCATAAGGCTTTTCACAGGCCTGTCCAATTGAAAGATCACGGGATGAGAGCAAAACAACATGAAGCAACATTAATGGGCGCTTTAATCTATTGTTCGAATGTTGCACGGCGTTAAGCAACTTTTGTACTGATTGATTTTATTGTCTCAAGGGTTGTGCTTTTTGCAGACATTTCTGCTTCTATATCAAAATCATCTTGTAGCCCAAGCCAGAATTTTGCGCTATTTCCGAAATACTTGCTTAATCTCAGAGCGGTATCAGCGGTAATTCGTCTATTACCTTTAACTATCTCCGAAATCCTTGTCTGTGGAATTTCGATGTCTTTTGCAAGCTTATATGCGGTAATATTCAAAGGCTTCAGAAATTCTTCAGCCAGTACCTCACCCGGATGAATATTTTTGAGTTTTGTCATATTTATAGAGTTAATGGTAGTCAATTATTTCTACTTCAAAGGCACTACCGGAATTCCATTTGATGGCCCGGCAATTTATAACTTTCCGCGGGAACGTCTTCAAAAGCGCCGCTTTTATTTTTACCCCTCTGCCGTGGTTCGTGGCACACGAAACAATTCTCTATCCATGAAACAGGTTATTCAAAAACCCGAATTCATCCACGCCAGTATCGTAAAATCTGGCAGAATAATAATAATCCAGACAATCTTTGGCAAGATTCACTTGCCACTAACAGGATTAAAGTGAATGTAATCTAACCTCTGCTTTGCAAATTCTTTGCTAACTATTTCTCTACTCAAAGAATCTCTTTGCCAGATTTCATATTTTTTATTGGCTGCATTTACCTCATAAAGT
>JAICYZ010000269.1 GCA_025933935.1 Chitinophagaceae bacterium | reverse complement strand
GTTTTCGGGCTTAAACCAATACATCGCGCAGCAGCTTAAGGAACCGAGGTAACAAAAGAATTGCATGAACCTTTTTTTATTTCCAAATGCATCGGCTATGGAAGAAAGCAACGGCGAAATAATGGCTACCGTTAAAAACGAAAACGCAACAGCATAGGCATATAAAGCGGAAGGCTGATCAAAAACACGCCCAAGAAAAACGATTTTTTTTCCTGAAGTAACGGCCTCATAATATGCCGGAAAAATGGAAGAAGTAATTACCAGACTATAAACTGAATTGGCCCAATCGTACATGGCCCAACCCGTAATCACTTTTTTCGAAGCAGTTTGCATTTAAAAAAATAAATGGTTGAAGTGATAGATTTTTTTAGAGGAGAAAAGTAATTCTTTTTTGGAAGAAAGGGAATAAAAAATTTTAGACCAAAACAAAAACCTGCATTATTTGTTGGCCGACTGAAAATGAATTAAGGATAACGTTTAGCCGATAAGAATGTAATTAGAAAAACAAAAGGCGATTATTTATTGCTTTACTGAGAAGGAACTTTTTTTCGTGTATAGGTAGCCGTTATATTGTAGTATTGTAGTGGTTGCAAAATATACTTTTCGAAAGCGGAGAGGGTGCTTTTATTTCTGAATATATCCTGTATAAAGAAGCACTAATAAAACGATTCCTAAAACCACCCTGTAAATTCCCCATAAACGGAACCCGTGTTTTTTCAAAAACTCAATAAAAAATTTAATGGCGATCATGGCAACAACAAATGCAATGATATTTCCAATAGCAAGTAGTTTTATTTCTTCGCCGGAAAAACCACCTTTTTCTTTATAAAATTTTAAAAGTTTATAACCGGTAGCAGCCAGCATCGTTGGCACAGCAAGGAAAAAGGAAAATTCGGCAGCAGCGCTCCTGGTTAGTTTTTGTTGCATTCCACCAATGATAGAAGCAGCGCTGCGACTCACTCCCGGGATCATTGCAATACATTGCCAGATCCCAATAATGAATGAATTCAGATAGGAAACCTGTTTCTCTGATTGTATTCGGTGTTTCGTAAAAAGTTTATCAATAAAGATCAAAACAATTCCTCCAGCAAGAAGCGTGATGGCAACAGTGGTAGTGCTTTCCAACAATGCATCGATTTGTTTTGAAAAAAGCAGTCCTAAAATAATCGCCGGAATTACGCCGACAATTAGTTTTATGTAAAAATGCCAGTTATTAAAATCAAAAAATTTTTTCCAGTATAAAACGACAACAGCAAGAATTGCTCCCAACTGAATAGCGATGGTAAATACTTTTACAAATTCTGTTTCAGGAATTCCAAGCAATTTCTCAGCAATGATCATGTGGCCAGTAGAGGAAATTGGAATAAATTCTGTAAGGCCTTCAACGATTCCGATTATAATTGATTGAACAATATCCATTTTTTGTTCTTCTTTTTAAAATAAAAACCAACATAAAAAAAGCGATGAATAATCACCGCTTTTCCAGGTCGTTTGTCAAATTATCTTTGCTTTTTTATGATCGCAAATATTTCTACTACCAACCCACCCACGATCAAAATCGGCGCTAAAGTAATTCTTCGGAAACTATAAATTTGAGCATCATTAAATACATTTGGATCACTGCTTTTACCCCCGGCCATTAAAAAAAATCCGATGGTCATTATTACCGCTCCAATCAGCATCCATTTATAATTTTCTTTTGTAAATAAAATATTTTCTTCAGGAGTTGTGTGCACAACCGGTCTGTGTGAAGATTCTGGAGGAGTAACTTTTTTAGCGGTACTCATGTTTTTAATTTTTTGCAATGTTAGAAATTATTTTTTACATCAATACAATTCGTCGAGTTTCATTCTTAAATATTTCAAGGCCGAGCGATGTGTACTTAAAAGCGTAATGCATATTCCAAGTATGATAATGCCGGCAAAAATGAACAACATATTAGTAGTATCGTGCAATAATTTAAGATAAGGGACAAATTTTTCAGCTAAGCCGATGAATCCTACCAAAAGGGCTATCGCAATTGCCGAAGCGATAATCCCATTTACAATAGCGCGGCCATCCAGCGGTCGTGTTATAAACCATCGCGTAGCGCCCACCATTTGCATCGTCTTTATGATAAAACGATTGCTATACATTGCCAGACGAATTGTATTATCGATGGATACGATTACCAAAATGGACAATATGATTGCTACCACCAGCAAGACGAGTGTCGTGGTTTTTACAAACTGGCTTACGCCCGCAACAGTTGCTTTTGGAGTTTGAAATTCCGACACAGTATGTGGAAAATCGGTCATCAGCGAATCTTCCAGGTTTGCCAGGCTGTCTTTGTCCACATAATTTGCTTTTACATAAAAATCAATGCTTTCAGGCAAAGGATTGCTGATAGCAAGTTTTTTCCAAAGCGTATCATTTTCCTGGTTGTATTTTTCGATGGCTTTTTCGCGGGTAATGTATTCGACCTTTACCGCATAAGGCAGCGCTTCAATATAATTTTTCAAAGAATCGATTTGCTTGTCGGATGCGGTTCTATAGATGTATGCATGCAATTGAATATTCTCTTTAAAATAATCACCTGTTTTTTTAATATTCAAAAAAATCCAGCCAACGATTCCAAAAAGAAATAATACCAAAGACACGCCAATGATAGCATATACATAAGAAGGTTTTCCACGTTTGGTTGATGCTTTACCGAATTGAGCCATAATGATTGGATAATTATTTTTACCTCATTTTTGTGCGCGGCAAAAATAAACGATTTTAAACTGGTTTAGTATTTTTGCGGCTTTGCAAATGATTGCTAATGTAATTTACATCTTCAATTCAAACAATTGAATATGAATCAATAACAATTCTTTCACAAAAAAAGGGTAAAAGGCATTCATGATTTGATATTTTGCAGAACGACTTTTCGCGGATATTTATTTTGACATCCGCTTTAAATCTTTCAGATAAATTTTAATAAAAAAGAATGGAGTATAATTTTAAAGAAATAGAACAAAAGTGGCAGCAACAATGGAAGGAATCGGCGATTTACGAGGTAAGTAATTCGACGCAAAAACCGAAGTGTTACGTGTTGGATATGTTTCCTTATCCAAGCGGCGCAGGTTTGCATGTAGGTCATCCTTTAGGCTATATTGCCAGCGATATTTATGCACGCTTTAAAAGGTTGAAAGGCTTTAATGTACTGCATCCGATGGGTTTTGACAGTTTTGGTTTGCCTGCGGAACAATATGCTTTGGAAACCGGCCAGCATCCCGCAATTACTACAGAAAAAAATATTGCGACATTCAAAGATCAATTGGATAAAATTGGATTTTGTTATGACTGGAGCCGCGAAATAAAAACCAGCGATCCGGAATATTATCGCTGGACGCAATGGATATTTCTGCAACTTTTTAAGAGTTGGTACAATCCAAAAAGTGACAAAGCAGAATCAATTGAAACTTTAATAAAAGAATTTGAAGAAGATGGAACTGCCAAATTAGAAAATGCTCATAATTATTCGTTTACTGCTGAGGAATGGAAAACTTATGATGAAAAAAAACAACAGGACATCTTAATGGATTTTCGTTTGGCATTTTCCTCTTATGGTGAAGTGAACTGGTGTGAAGCGCTTGGAACTGTTTTGGCAAATGATGAAGTAGTAAATGGCGTAAGCGAACGCGGCGGTTTTCCTGTGGAGAAAAAGAAAATGCGGCAATGGTATTTGCGGATCACAGATTATGCTGACAGGTTGCTGAAAGGCCTGGAAACAGTAAACTTCAGTGATGCGATGAAAGAAATGCAAAGGAACTGGATCGGCAAAAGCGAAGGAGCGGAAATGGAGTTTGAGGTTGAAAGTTCAAAGTTGAAAGTTAAAGTTTACACTACTCGTCCAGACACGATTTTCGGCGTTGATTTTTTGGTTCTTGCACCGGAGCACGAACTGGTAAACGAGATCACAACTGAAGCACAACGGTCATCGATAGACGAATATCTTAGTTATGTAAAAAGCCGCAGTGACCGGGAAAGGATGTCAGAAGTAAAACAAATTACCGGATGTTTTACCGGTTCTTATGCAATCAATCCGTTTGATGGAAAACAGATCCCAATCTGGATTGCCGAATATGTTTTGGCAGGATATGGAACAGGAGCGATCATGGCTGTGCCTTGCGGCGATCAAAGGGATTTTGATTTTGCCACACATTTTAATATTCCCATTACAAATATTATTGGAAAAGATTTCAATGGAAAAGAAGCGAATCCAACCAAGGATGCGGTTTTGGAAAATTCTGGTTTTTTAACAGGAATGATCATGAAAGATGCGTTACCGGTGGCGATCAATAAAATAGAAGAATTAGGAATCGGCAAGCGAAAGGTAAATTACCGCATGCGTGATGCAGGTTTCAGCCGTCAAAGATACTGGGGAGAACCATTTCCGATAATTTGGAATGAGGGAGTTGCCATTCCATTAGACGAAAAAGAACTTCCATTAGAATTACCTTTTGTAGAAAAATATGGACCAGGAAAAAATGGTGAAGGCCCGTTGTCTAATTTAACCGATTGGGTAAATAGCAAAGAAGGAAAACGCGAAACATCCACCATGCCTGGCTATGCAGGAAGCAGTTGGTATTTTCTTCGTTATATGGATCCTCGTAATAATGAAACCTTTGCAGATAGAAAAGCAACGGATTACTGGAACCAGGTGGATGTCTATATCGGCGGAACGGAACATGCGGTCGGCCATTTATTGTACAGCCGTTTATGGACAAAAGTCTTGTATGACTTGGAATTGATTGGTTTTGATGAACCTTACAAGAAGCTGGTAAACCAGGGAATGATTCAGGGAAGTAGTAGGTTTGTTTATAGAATAAAAGACACTAATAAGTTTGTTTCTGCAGGATTAAAGAATGATTATCAAGTGAATCTACTTCATGTTGATGTCAACATTGTTGATGGTGTAGAATTAGATATGGGAGCTTTTAAAAAATCAAAACCTGAATACGCGAACGGTGAATTTATTTTGGAAAGTGGAAAATACATCTGTGGTGTTGAGACAGAAAAAATGTCCAAATCAAAATACAATACAGTAAATCCAAATGACTTGGTCGACAAATATGGCGCTGATACTTTCCGTATGTACGAAATGTTT
>JAICYZ010000440.1 GCA_025933935.1 Chitinophagaceae bacterium | reverse complement strand
AAATTAGCTTCTTCTACCCTTTTGGTATAAGAATTCAAGACCTTATCAGCAGGCAAAGAAATAAGGGAGATTGTTGCTTCCTGCTGATGGCTGTTGTAGGCCCTGGTTTTCACTCGTGCACCTTCCCCTTCCAGGTTCGCCACATACAATTTATTTTGAGTCAGCGCCAGTCCGGAAGGATAAGCTTCTGTTGGAATAAATCCTTTCACCGCAGAAATTCCCTTTCCGGTTGCAGAAGAATTTTCTCCAAGACTTACTACAGCAACCGCATTATCCATACCATTTGAAACATACAGAGTATTACCTGCATCGTTGATGGCAAGTCCGTTCGGCGAATCGCCAATTAACCGGCTTGTGTCACCTGAAAGGCTTACCGAAATGGTTTCAACGACTTTATTGGTATTGGTATTGATCACCGAAATATTATCGCTGTTTCCATTTGCCACATAAATAAAATGATGGTCTTTACCGGCAATGATTGCATTTGGATGCAATCCTGTTTCTATTTCATTTTCTGCTTTTCCTGTTTTCAAATCAATGATACTTACGGTGCCTGAAGCAGTAGCGCCGGTTTTTGGATCGATATACACATTTGCATAAGGAATACCGGCTGTTTCCCTGGCATTATCTGTTGGAACTGACCCGGCCCAATTCGTTACATAAGCCTTTTCAGCAGTTAAGGCGATTCCAAAAGGCGCCATGCCGGTGGCGGTTTCCCAAATAATTTTTTGATCGCTAAGCCTCACTTTTACCAGCTGGTTATTCCCATTCAAAACCACATATAAATAAGTTTCGCCGCCTTCCTGGTTCAGCGCGATATCATTTGGCAAAGACATCGGTGCAGGAGCAAGCGCTTTAAAAGGTATTGAATGGGTTATTTCAGCTATCTTTCCATTCCACGATGCCTGCAGGATAGAAGAAACTCTGGTACGCGGATTTGCAGCTCCCCAAAATATTTTTATTCCCCCTTTATCTTCAAAAACTTTTATCCCTGAGTAGGTACTCATAAATCCATCATAATTTGCATCATAATCCAAATGATAGATCAGTCTGCCTTCTCTTACATTTATAAAAGCCAGCCCAAACCTGTCTTCCACAACCAGTACTTTTTCACCCGGCAATAAGGCACAATCCAGGCTATGATTTTCAAGCTCGGAATCTCCAAAACGTATTATGGTTCCCGCCGGATCAATAAACCGGTTGTAAGGCATCAGGATCGAGCTGTTATCGGGCGATAAAGTAGTGTTATCATACCTGCTGTGATAATTATTTTCTGTAGCAACGGTCGATTTGTAAATGCGTGTAGATTTACAGGACGTGAAACAGGCAAAAGAAAAAACAATTAAAATTCGTAATGAATTACTGAAAGGGAATTTGCTCATGCTTTTGATATTCTTGGTTGTGATTGGTAAGGTAAATTTAGCAGATTATTTAAAAACAAATCTATTTTATCTCTTGTTTTATCTCATTGCGAGAAAACATGAGTTAATGTTTATTCCTTATATGGATGTTCCGTGTTTTCGTGGCAATCTTTTTTGCGGGGAGACTGCTTCGTGCCCCGCAATGAGAACAAGGGTCAGATTGCTTCATGCCTCGCAACGGCAGAACGGAATCTATACGCGGGCCAACCTGAAAAGAAAAAACGGGAATCTCATTTTCATTTTTTTTATGTCAGGATGTGCACATTTGTTAGTATTCTAGGATTCAGAAATCACCAAATTTAATTTTTTCGGTCGCAAATTCATGCAGCAATTTGAGAGTTATCCACATATTTTGTTCCTCTTT